>PKTP01000007.1 GCA_002869105.1 Alphaproteobacteria bacterium | reverse complement strand
TATATCCAGCCTTGCCAAAAGAAACCGCCACCGGCAGCCCCACATAGCCCAGGCCAATTACTGAAAGTGTGTAGTTAGAAGAAAGAGAGGTCATCAGTATTCTCAATTTTTAATAGCTTGAACTCTAGCACTCAAAAAATAAGAAATCAAAAAAATTCAAATTTATACAAGCAATCCTTGTCGTTTCAAGGTTGTCTCAAAATCAGCGGCAGATAGGCTTGCATCTAAGAAAAGGCCTTTCTCAAAAATAACTCGGTTAAGGCCGCTCCCTGGTGCAAGTTTAAAACTTTTTTAATTTTAATGCAACCGGCCTGATGTTCATGCATGAGGTATTGCACCACCTCTAAGTTAGAGAAAAAAATGCCCGTTTCTGAGTTTGCCGCCGCAAAAACTTTCCATGATTATGGGGTTTTCACGGGATATTTTATTTAAGGGAGTTGCGATATATTTTTTACATACTTAGAAAAGATTTTATAATGAAACCGTTGCTCTATCGCTTGAGTTTATTTTTGACACTTTTTTGTTGTGATCAAGCTATTGCTTTACCTTCAAATTTTCCAAGTGATGCCGAGATGGAAGGTCATCTCGTTCAAATGCATCAGGTTTATACAACCCATATGATTCCCTTTTCTAAGGCCTATCATGAACTCAAGAAAAATGGGAAAACACAATACAAACACAGCGCCCTTAAAACACTTTTTGACCAACTACCGAGATGCTCTCACAAAAAACAAAAAACAGGTCATTTACACTATGAATTAGATGATTTCCCCCTACACTTTGGTTTAGGACATATTAATGAAAATGTCGACTCAGGGGCCTTCAAGGGACAGTACGAAATATTACAACCTTTTATGAACTTTCTTTGTAATGATATTTTCTACCTTCCCATGACACCCCGATCAGAACGCACTGCAATAAAGAGAAGAAAAGTGGACGTCATTAACCCTTTTACACCACGGCCTATTCAAGAGCAAATAGCGGTATATAAGCAGTATGTTGAGAATAAAGAACTTTTCGAAGAGAAGATGAAGCACTATCGGGAGTTAATTTAAAAAGAGTTCTTTGAGGAGCTTTACATATTTTCTATAAGTTCGCGGCCGCGAACTTTAATCTTATATAAACCAAGGGGTGGCTATTGAGGTTATTTGCTTTGGGCTCTCTGTTAATCAATGTTTCTTTCTTATTATCCTATTCGCTTAAATGGCTTTTTAATAATCGAAGGGAGTTCGAATCCCGTTTTTGGATTTCTTAGAAATGCTCATCGTTGTAGAACATTTTATCTGAACACCATAACCGGAACATGGCAGGATTTAATCAACTGGGCTGTTGTGCTTCTTAAGAGCATTGTCCTCATGCGTGAATGACTATAAGACCCCATTAATAAAAGATCCATTTCTTTCGCTTCTACATAAGCCTTAATCACGTCATCAACGTGCCCGTCTTTTTCAGTGTGTTTGACAACTTTATAGCCCGCTTCTTCTAATTTTTTGATGGCGGATGCCGTCTCTATGGAAGCCCCCTGATCAACAGTGATGAGATGGCACTCAAGCCCTTTCAACAGATTCGATGTGCAAGTGAACTCAATGGCCTTATTGGCGTTCTCTTTTCCATCATAGGCAATCAAGAATTTGTGAATGGGGCGCATGTAACTCGAAACTAGGAACAAAGGCTTGTGAACACTTCGGGCCACTTTCTCAAGGTTAGAGCCAAGAAATTCTGATTCAGCATTGGCTTGTTCCCCGCGCTTGCCGATAAAGATCATATCTGCGGCGCTTTCAAATTCTTTGATTGTTTCAGATAGGCTGCCGCGCCGGTGGATCGTGTTAATTTTTTGTACATCGGCCTTTCTCAAGGCCTCTGCTGCATGATCTAGAATGAGACGACCCTTTTGCTGATCAAGCTTGGCACGCTCTTGATCGATCTTCACAAGCTCGTCCATAAGATCGCTTCTGGCTCCGATACCAATGGCTCCTGTGTGATCTGTAGACGATGCGTTATAATCAGAATGACGACGCAGAACATGAAGTAAATCTATTTCAGCATCCATGCGCTTTTCTGCCCATGCGGCATGGGTTGTGATGTTATCGGCATAAGCTGAGCCATCTACACATACGAGTAATTTTGTCATTTTATTTTCCTTAATGTTTCAGCAGCAGATCAAGCGCATTTGGCTTATCGTGAATAGCGAGCTTGTCCACGATTGTCGCACTGGCTTCATTCATGCCAATAAGCTCAACTTCTGTTCCCTCGCGTCGGAATTTCATGACAACTTTGTCCAAAGCGCCCACGGCGGATAAATCCCAGAAATGTGCCTGACTGACATCAATGGTAACTTTTTCAACAACTCCTTTAAAGTCAAAAGCATCTGTGAAGTTATCTGCAGATGCAAAAAACACCTGGCCATAAACGGTATAGGTTCTGTGCTGTTTATCGTCTGACAGCGTTGAGGTGATTTCCATCAGGTGGGCCCTTACGGGCAAAGAACAGCGCACTCATCAAAACACCAACGAACACACCAATAGCGAGATCATGGGTCAAGACGACAACAGCCACCGTTACCATCATGACAAGGCTTGAGCTTTTTGGGTGGGTTTTTAAATTTTTAATTGAAGACCAGCTGAATGTTCCGATGGCGACCATGGTCATTACGGCAACAAGCGCGGCCATTGGAATTTGGCGCACCCAATCTCCTAACATCAAAATTAAGAACAGTAAAAACAAGCCAGCAAACAATGTTGATAAACGTCCACGACCCCCGGATTTGATGTTAATAACGGATTGTCCAATCATCGCACATCCAGCCATTCCACCAAAGAAACCAGAGACGATGTTGGCAATACCTTGACCTTTACATTCACGATTTTTATCACTTGGGGTATCCGTTAAGTCATCAATGATTGTGGCGGTCATAAGAGACTCAAGCAAACCAATCGCGGTCAGCGTTAAGGCGTATGGTAAAATAATCGTCAGTGTTTCAAGGTTCAGGGGAATATTAGGCAGCAGGAACATAGGCACTGTGTCGGGTAATTGACCCATATCTCCCACCGTTCTTAAATCTAACCCCAGTGCCATGCTCAGCACTGTGAGCACAACAATGCAGATCAAAGGCGATGGTACGGCTTTGGTAAAACGGGGCAGGATATAAATAATGACCAGCCCCAGGGCAACCATGGCGTACATGATGATGCCCGCCCCCTCGAATTCTGATAATTGTACCAAAAAGATCAAAATAGCGAGCGCGTTCACAAACCCTGTGACAACAGATCGTGATACAAAACGCATGAGACTGCCTAATTTAAATATTCCGGCAATTATTTGAAACACACCCGTCAGGATGGTTGCAGCCAATAAATATTCCAGCCCATGCTCTTTAACAAGTGTTACCATTGCCAAAGCCATTGCACCTGTTGCGGCAGAGATCATGCCTGAACGCCCCCCAACAAAGGCAATTACCACAGCAATACAACATGAAGCATAAAGTCCCACTTTAGGATCAACGCCAGCAATAATTGAAAAGGCAATCGCCTCAGGGATAAGCGCAAGGGCAACAACCGTCCCTGCAAGCAGGTCGTTCTTAATATTGCCTAACCAGTGTATCTTATGTGTTCTAAAGCTGATGCTCGCATTCTTATATGCTCCATTAAGTTCGACTGTTTCAGGGTTTTCTTAAGAGACGACGCTTGATAATAGATGCTTATTCAAGCCTGACATCATTTGATCACGCTAGAAAAGAACTATAATACACGATACCTAGGCTGAAGGTTCGGTATACATTTCCAGCTCCTTCCCAGTTCTGGTGTGCCGCCCGAAGTTCGTTTTAAGTTAATGGCGGAGGGAGAGGGATTCGAACCCTCGATACAGCGTTAACCGTATACACACTTTCCAGGCGTGCGCCTTCAACCGCTCGGCCACCCCTCCAATAGAGAAAGTTGAAATCAATCTAGGGAATTAAAACATAAAAATCCATGTTTTTTTTATTTATAAATGCGCTTGCTGGAAAAGTGAGCTGAGCTAGATTTTCTTGAATTCAAGCCTGATCTCACATATGCTGAATAAGTTATAGCTTAATCAGGAAGGCAAAACTCATGAGATCACTGGTTTTATTGGCTGCTCTCTTGCTTTTTATTGCACCAGATCTCTCTGCTGAAATGGTTATTAATACCGTGACTCTTTCTGGATCAGATGAGAAAACATACTTCATTCTTGAGAGCAATCAGAAGAAACCATTAAAAGTTAAGACGGAAGATACTCAAGGCATTAAGGTTGAGCTCCCGGAAGATGTGAGTTGGCGGGCACCTCTTTCTAACGCGGCTGCTCAGGGCTTGGTTGAAGGCTATCGGATGGAATCCGGGGTATCGTTGTTGATTTTACGTCTGAAGCGCATGTTAAAGAGGTTATTTACAGGCAGCATAAGGGCATTGTTGAAACCATCCTTATCATTGTGCCAGGGCCAGCTGAACAAAGTATGAAGCAAACGGATCTGACAATATCAGCTGATGCACCGCCTCAGGCAGAACAAGAAGAGCCTAAGCTCCCTTCTAAATTTGTTCAAAAAAGAACCATTCCACAAACTGTTAAACGTGTGGATTTAGATTACGATGATCAAACCATTAAAATTGCCATTACTTTATCGCAGCCGGAACGTCTTAAGGTTGTTGAAAATGAACGCACGCATCAGTTCTCCATCCAACTTCCAAAAGTGAATTGGCAAACGGTTGATATTGACCCTGAACTTGAGCAAATCGCCAGCAGTTATTTTGTCGATCAATCCCATCCAAAATGGACAACGCTGGTTATTTCCATGGATCGAGATCTCACCATCTTAAAGCGCGAGGTCATCAATAATCCGGGACAAAACCCTCTCTTTGTTTTGTATCTGGGTCAAATACAGGGATGAATAGCATCAGGACAGCTTCAAACGACCCTTCAGCGATCCACCTAGGGGCGGACCTTAAAGAGGAAGCGGAAAAAGAAGACCCCCTTGAGCAACACATGCATTATGCAAACTCTGAAAAAACAATTATTCAAAAGAATCCTTTTTCTTCTCAAACAGAAAAGCCAAAGAATCCTTTTTCTTTTCAAACAGAAAAGCCGTTGTATCTTAAGAAAACAGCCCGCTATAAAAAAGGAACAACCAACTATACGGATATTTCTCGAGGGCCGTATATGGCCATTACTTCAGGATTCGCCTCGGGCCAGTCTGGGTTGGTCATGAGTGCTCCAAACACTACCACAGCCCAGCAGCCTGGCTTAAATGGCTTTAATTATGGCTTTATTGTTGGGTATGGTGAAAACATTGATAAATTTTATGTCGGTCTAGAGCTCTTCTTTGATATGAACCGTCAGTCTGGCACCTCCAGTGGTACCGATGCTGCTTTAGGCGCTTTTAAAACAACCACAGTTTTAAAATATAGCTACGGTGCGGCGCTTCGCCTGGGGATGTATGCAGGCCCTGAGTCTATGGTTTACATGCGTCTTGGAGGAATTGGGAGCAAATTTCGCCATAAATCCACCGACACAGCCGGGGGGAGAATGGCTTTTGCGGGAAGTGCCACACAGGGAATGTCTGGGTTTCTGTATGGCTTTGGTATGGAAACCGCTCTTGATAATCACTTCAGCGTTCGGATGGATTATGACCGGCTGACGTATCAAAGCTTTAGTAAAAACTTAACCAATCAGCTGGGCGCTAGTTCTGGCAAGTTTTCACCGCGCATGGATCGTTATACTCTTGCCTTAAGTTATAAATTTAATGACAGTGTTGGACCCAATAGCCCCACAGGTATTTATCAAATTCCAGCTGGTTTTTATCTTGGGACCGGTTTGGACATGTCTAACACATCCCTCAATCATTCCATTACAGCGCCAACGCTTTCTTGGGGTATGAAATCAACCACGCTCACGCCCATGTGGATGATGCACATGGGGTATGGCATTCAACACGGACGTTATTATTATGGTATGGAACTCTCAACAACGTTGGGAACAAAATACATCAAGGAAACGCTTAATGATCAAGTGAACAATGCCATTCAAACAGCTAATTCACGTTTCCAACCCACAGCGGGGCTGTTCCTGAGGGGAGGCTACACCTTTGGTCATGGCAATATGGTTTACTTAAAGTCTGGCATGATCCTCTCAGGCTTTCACCGTGAAAGCCAAGTTCAAGGAACGGCCCGTCTTGCAGGAAATGTTCAGGGCAAAAAAACATTGACCGGTGTTGGTATTGGGGGTGGACTCGAGACCTTTGTCAGCCAAAATGTCAGCATACGAAACGAAGTCATGCATGAAATATACAAAAAATTCAAACTCCATTCAGCGGGTGTTCAAGAACACTTTTCGCCCAGCTTGATGCGCTATCAATTATACATGAATTATACGTTTTGATCCTAGCTATGTTAGTTGTAATAAATAATGACTAAACTCTATTTCATAGGTGGTGCAAGTGGCAGTGGCAAAACTTCTATTATGGAAGAACTGCAGTTGCTCTTGGGCCTGGACATCAATGTTTATGATTTTGATGACATAGGTGTTCCTGACGGGGCGGATAAAAAATGGCGTCAAGAAACCACAGAAAAATGGCTGAAAAAATTACTCGATACGGGCAAAGATTCCTGCTTGCTTGGACAAGTTGTTTTGGGAGAGATTCTTGCCTGCCCTTCAGCTGTAAGGTTAGAAGGCATCTTTTTTTGTTTGCTCGATGTTCATGACTCTGAACGTATTCAGCGCTTGCAAAAACGCAATCCAAATGATGCTGATTAAAGCATGTTAAATTGGGCTTCTTGGCTTCGCATGCATCAACAAGATCCCCAGTGGGCGCAACATGTAATTAAAGAAGAGGCTTGGGAGGGGATGGATTTTTCTATCTGGGACAAAGAATCAACATGGCCTGAAAAAGTTAAACTGAAAGAGATCGATACAACAAACAACCATATAAAGAAAGTTAGTGAGCACGTTGCCCACTGGATCCAAGGCCTAAGAGGAGAGACTTAAGGGAGAGATGATTATGAAAAGTGAAGAGCTAGGATTACCCATATTTTATCAACAATATCCTGAGTATTTTGATACGCCATCTAATATTTATTATACAAATGAAAAAAATGCAGTAATAGAAAAATTACTAAATACGTATGGTGTCAGAACTGTTTTGGATATGGCTTGTGGCACTGGCGCTCAAGTATTATATCTAGCAAAATTAGGATATGAGATTTCTGGATCAGATTTCAGTCCTGGCTTATTAGAAATAGCTCGGGAGAAAGCTTTAGAGCAAGGCACGAATGCTCAGTTTATTAATGGCGATATGCGCACATTACAGATGGGTAAGTTTGATGCGGTGATCACCATTGATAATGCAATAGGCCACCTTGTCAAAGGTGATTTTGGATTAGCTATCAGAAATATACATAAAAATCTGAAGCAAGATGGAATATATATTTTTGATATTCTTAATCTAGATGAGATGACTGACGAAGTTGTGAAATCTGACAGTGAAAGAATGACCGACAGAAGAGTAACGAGTGATGGAACCATAATTGATAATACAAGATATTCTACAATCGATAGAAATAATGGTCATCTCACATCAGAAAATAATTTTACTATTCAAAAAGGCGGCGAACAAAAGAAAGTTAAAAATAAATGTACCTTGCAAATTTATACTATGGATGAGTTGAGAAATATCCTTTCTAAAAATGGCTTTCAGCTGATTGAACAGTATAAAATGAATGCATACACTTTTCAAAAAGATGATCTTGGCTACAGCATCATGACCGTTGCTCAAAAGGTTTAGTATCGTGTGTGCGGTGATCTACTGAGATTCTTGAGGCATTCAAGTAATAATTTTTCAAAAATAATTTTATCATCATGGCTAATGGTTGACATCATTTTACTCTCGACGTCTCTAATAAGGCGATGAGCTTTTTGAACAGCTTCAAGCCCTTTCTCTGAAAGGTTTGTAAAAATAACTCTTCCATGATTTGGACTCTTTTCTCGCTTTATAAGACCGCGCTGCTCTAATTTTGCAACTATGCCATGCATGGTTTGTGCCGTAATGAAAGATCGTCGAGCAAGCTCCGCATTTGAAATTCCAGGCTCAAGCTCAAGTTGAGCAAGAACGGCATATTGAGGTGTTGTAAGATTGATCTCTTTTAAAGCTTCATCCATTTGAAGTCGTAATGCGTGCTGCGTTTTCTTAAGAGTATAACCCAGCGAACTAGATGTTTTTTTAGCAATTGACATATCAGCTTCCTTATACTAGTTTGTCGGCATGCTTATAATATATTGAGGTATACACATGAACGCAACTCCATTTAAAGATAAAACAAATTTAGAAAGAGTCATAGGTTACTATGATGCCATGATTGCCAAAGATTTTGAAACGATGGGAAGCTATCTCCATGATGAAGTTGAATTCATAGGCCCTCTTGCGGAAAGGAAGGGTAAGGCTTCCCTTATTGCAGCTGCTGAGAATTTAAGTCAAATATTAGACAAGATAGAGATACGATCTAGGTTTGAAAACGATAATCAAGTTATGTTGGCCTATGATTTTTTGTTTCCGAGTCTTAATTTAAATTTGCGATCAGCTGGCATGATAAATTTTAAAAAAGGTCTAATCATAAGAATAGAGGTATTTTATGATGGCAGGCCCTTTCAACAAAAGCAGGAAGAAATATTTACAGATCAATCTTAGTTTGTGCATCTCTGAGACCACCTTGTAAACGCTTTAGATTTTAATGATTTTACGTTAGACTTAAGTGCGTATAAATCTGATTAAGACATTCAAATGGAAACACTTCACTACAAATCACCTCTTGGTTGGATGCAGATGCATCTGAATGAGAATAGCCTAAACAATTGCATTTTTGTTGAGGGTGATTCCTTGATAACCCAACAAATGACCCTCTCTACCTTGGGCGAAAAGGTCGTTGGCCAATTGACAGATTTTTTTGAAGGCAAAATACGAAGCTTTGAGCTGCCGTTTTCAGCAAAGGGAACCCCTTTTCAAAAGGAAGTATGGCAGGCTATTTGTTCAATTCCTTATGGACAAACTATGGATTATACAACCCTTGCACACGCTATCGATCGACCTAAGGCCGTTCGCGCGGTTGGCTCTGCTTGCGCTCAGAATCCCTTAGCGATTTTTATTCCTTGTCATCGGGTGATCCATCGTTCTGGATCTGTTGAAGGCTACTTGTGGGGAGATGAGAGGAAAAAATGGCTTTTGGACTTTGAACAAGCCCACTTAAAATATTAGTGAAAATGAGGACGGATAAAATCTCCCAAATAGCCAACCGATCCTCTTTCAAACGCATTGCTATTTTTGGAAGGCCTGGCTCAGGAAAGTCAACCTTTGCATCTCACCTCAGTTTAAAGACCGGCCTACCGTGCTATCATTTGGATAAAATCTTTTTTGGTCCCGGCTGGGTCGAAAGACCATCTGAGGATTTTTTGACAGATCAGCGAGGGTGTGTGAAAAAGAGTGCGTGGATCATCGATGGTAACTCGTTTCGATCCCTGGAAATACGGTATGAAAATGCCGACTTATGCCTTTATTTCGAACTCCCTTTTTGGCTGTGCTGTTATCGGATTTTTAAAAGAATCATTACAAGAGATGGGACCATTGATGATCGGGCAGATCACTGTCCAGAAAGGCTCAATATAAAGCTTTTATGGTATTGTTTGAGTTTGAGAAAAAGGGCGCTTCCTAAGCTTAAAACCCTTAAAGAACTGTATCCCAACGTTTTGATCCTGACAGTCAGATCAAGAAAAGAAGTGAGAGAGCTGTTTACTTACCTTGCAAAAAAAAGCTAAACATCCTCGCCATCAGCAATCAATAAACCTTTGAGTTAATTTATCGTCAGCCATCACTCCACTATTTTATAAGTTTTACGAGGCTTTTAAGTCGATGAAGCTGATTCCTTCTCCGTTTTTGCGACGTATTTGTCTAAACTTGCTTGGGAACAGAGTTCAAGCAGCACCGGGCTTTGGGGTTTAATATTTTGAATGTTCCAATGCGTTTTTGTGCGGATGGCTTCAATGGTATTTTTGGTTGTACCAATGAGTTTAACAATGTACCCCTCTCTCATTGTTGGGTAGTGCTTTAAAAGCCAAGAGATGGCGTTGGGCTTATCTTGGCGGCGGGCAATGGGTGTATACTTTCCCTTTTTGCTTGTGGCACCAGCCATAAGGTTTTTTTGCAGCTTGAGCTGGGCATCTTTGTCTTTGGTGCAACGATCGATTTCTTCTTGAGTCAGTTGACCGTTAATGATGGGGTCTAAACCGATAATCGTCGCAACTTCTTGGTTGGCCAAAGTTTCGACCTCTAATATGTGGAGGTGGCAAAAGTCTGCAATTTGCTTAAATGTAAGGGCTGTATTATCAAGCAACCATACGGCAGTTGCTTTTGGCATGATGGGGGCTGTCATAATCTGTATTTCTCCTGCAAGGTCTCAGTAAATTTTTGTCAATATATTATATATTTAGTCAATTGTCTCCCGCAATTGTTTTGGGATCAACGCCAAAGGAGGTACCAAGCCGTAGCGCTGCTTTAACAAGTTCACTTCCAAGGTCAACATATTTATAGTGTTGTGTGGCTTTTTCCAATGGCACTACCGTAACAGAACTATTGTGCCATGCAACCATACAATCAAATATATTATTGGCAATGCATTCAATGGCTTTTGCGCCAAAGGCTGCGGCCATAAGGCGATCTTGGGATCCAGGACGACCACCCCGTTGAACGTGCCCGAGAGTGGTTGCTCTGATTTCTCCATCAATCACTTTTCCTAACTGCTCACATAAGTAGGGTCCAATGCCCCCATAACGTCTTGCCCCAGAACATTTTTTTGCTGTTTCTGGATCTTCGCCTTTCTGATGAGCTGCTTCTGCAACAACAATGAGAGCAAAAGTACGACCGCCGTCCCGAATGCTTTTAATTTTTTGGGCAATCAGATCCACGTCGTAAGGAATTTCAGGCAAGAGAATAATATCAGCATCTCCAGCAATACCTGTGTGGAGCGCAATATTTCCTGCATCACGGCCCATAACCTCAAGAATCATAACCCGGCTATGGCTGGCTGCTGTGGGCTTCAAGCGATCAAGAGCTTCTGTTGCAACTTCAACGGCTGTTGCAAAGCCGAGGGAATCCGTGAAGCTAATATCATTATCGATGGTCTTGGGAACGCCAACAAAAGGAATGTTTCCTTTTTGACATATTTTTCGCAAGACAGATAAACTGCTATCGCCCCCGCTGGCAACCAAGGCATCTAGACCTAGTTTTTGATATCCCTCAATAAAACGGTCGGCATCTTCAAAAAAGCAGGTTGCAGGGGGAATGGGTTTGTTGAGCGTGCCAAGACATGTACCAGCAACACCCAGAAGTGAATATCCGTATTTGGATCCAAAAATCTCATCAATATTGATTGATTTTATCGGGCGTGTCATCAACCCAGGAATGCCATCTTCAATGCCAATCACGGTCCAATCTTTTTCTTTTGCTGCCAGGTATACAGAGCGAATCAGTGCATTGAGTCCGGCACAATCACCGCCGCTGGTAAGCAAGCCAATTTTTTTAGGCATGCGCGCTTCCTCTCTTCTTGAATTGGTTAGATTATTGTATAGAATGACACCCTAAATCAATAAGCGATTTCTGTGGACATGGAATGTAGAGATAAATTGCGTCAAAAGCTGGATCAACTTGTTGAGGAGCATAAATCTTGTGAGGCAAAATTAGCCCAACAAATGCGTGCTGTTGTGCCGAGCTGCTTTGAAATTCGCTTGTTGAAAAAAAATAAACTAGAGCTCAAAGACCAGATCCAAAGCCTTAAAAATAAAATTAATCCCGACATCATTGCTTAAATATTTTGCTAGATACCTGATATAGACCTTAGGTTGAATGTTATGGAGCGCAAACAAATGATTGACAGCTCGTATAAAAAGGATTAGAGAACTAACAAACAATTTTTTGGAATAAAACATGGCGAACCATAGCGCTACTGAGAAAAGTATTCGTAAAACAGCAACGCGGACACAGCACCGTCGCTCGCTGATGTCTGCGGTTAAAACATCTGTTCGTCAGTTCCAAGAATCATTAGCATCAGGCAACAAAGAGAAGCTTGAAAAGACGCACAAAAATATGCAGTCTCAATTAATGAAAGCTGCAAAAAAGAACTTGATGCACAAAAATACAGTTTCTAGAAAAATTGCACGCCTGACAAAGAAGCTCAAATCATCAGTTTAATCTTTTGTGTTTTCGTGTAGAGTGACGCTATGGACGCGCGCTTTAAACAAAAATACCCTTTACTTCAGGAAATAGCGACAGGTCTTCGCGCCAACCCTTTTGTCATTCTCGTTCTGTTAATGCCTTTTAGCCTGTTCATTGGAAAAAGTGCAACAGATATACTGGTCAGTGCTTCGGCGATTCTTTTTATTTATCAAAGTTGGCGCAAACAAGAGTGGGCTTGGGCCCATCAAAGATGGTTTTTGGCACTTTGGGCGGTGTGGCTCTATATGCTGATCCGCGCGCCGTGGACGGTAGAACCGTTAAGCGCACTCAAAACAGCCACTACCTATGGCCGATATTTCGTTTTTTCCGGGTTGATTTCTTCATTGCCTTTTACTCAAAGATGGGCACGAATTTTACTTTTGTCAGTGTTATACGGAGTTGTTCTATTTATTTGTATAGACACGATGACCCAATATATCTGGGCCGCGAACTTGTTCAATAAAGCTTCAAACTATGGTTCTCGATTGGTGGGGCCCTTTAAGCGGCCCTATGTCGGCGTTTACCTCTCGTGGTTAAGTTTTCCATTAGTCAGTCATCTTTTTCAACAAGTATGTGATCGTACAACTTTAAGACAAAGCATCATTAAACTGGTTATATGTCTCAGTTTTTCTTGCTTGACCCTTATGACGATATATAGCTCCGGTGAAAGAACGGCTCTTTTAGGCACGCTGTTATGTTATGGCTTGATGATATTTTTTGGCCCATCAAAAAAACGCTTTTTGCTTGGCTTGATTGTTTTTGTAAGTTTGATTATAAGCATTCCGGCTGTCAAAATAACGAAGGAGCTTTTAACGAGTAATCATCTTTCAAGCACAGTTAATACACCTACTACACCTACTACAGGGCCAATATGGCAGGTGGTTCTTCAAGAAATTCAGCTTAAAATTACTTCTTCGAAATCTTCTTATCAGACTCGGGGAGGGTATGGTCCGCTCTTCCAAGACGCACTTAGGTTGGCACGAAAAAATATTATTTTTGGTATGGGGCCTAACCAGTTTCAGTATTTATGTCATATTCATCATGATCCAAAACCAGACATAAAAAAATGTGCTTACCGCCATCCACACAATGCATGGTTGACTATTTTTGCCGAGTTAGGCCTGATTGGCGTGACATTATTTGGTGCTTTCTTTTTTACAGTGGCGTGGCGCATTAAGGAAGGCTGGCAACATTTTAAGCGCAATGGGTTTGTCATTGGCCTTCTGTGTGTTTTGATTTATCGATTTTTCCCCCTTGCTGGGGGTATGAGTATTTTTTTAAGCAATAATGCCCACATTCTATGGCTTTTGGCGGGGTGGTTGATGTGTTTTTTGAATAAAGACAGCCAATCCAAGGCCAGTCACTCAATTCCTCAATAACTCTCTTTAGAATTTTTCTAAATTTTATAGATGAAATCCAAGTCCGGCTTTGGTGACCAATTCATGGGGGGGCGCTTTTTAAAACTTAAGTTTGATTTTTTATTAGATGTTTTAATGGCAAGCTTGTAGTCAGCACCAGCAAGCCAGTAAAGCCGATCATTGATAACACTCTCCACACCAATTCCCTGGAACAATATAAGTCACGCCGGTATCTATTTTTGTTTCTTTGTCTGCTTTGAGGGTGATTTGACCAAGGTTATGCTCAAGCCCAAATTTAAAATACCCCAGAAGATCTGGCATGAAAAGGTATCCAAAGCGCAACGCAGCAGAAATGCCAAGCCGAGGTTTGTAGAAAAAGGAATAACTTTGGCCATTGACCAATCCAAGGCCTGCGTTTGTTGTGTTGGCGGTGAGGGTGCCAATAGCTGGATTGGCATTGGCATAAGACACCCCGAGTTCTGCGGAAAAATGTTTGCGCCCATAGGTGTGGCGATGCCCGGCATTGACCGCTACCGAATAGCTACCTTTGGATTGGCTGCGCCCCGCGAGCGTGCCATAATTTTGCCCCGAAAAGTTGCACAGAGGTCGAGTCTTTCAGCTGCGCTTTAGCTGTGCTGTATCCACCTGTTGTGCTTAAATAGTAACCTTCATTCCAGGAGGCTAATACAAGGGAAGGGATACTCGCAATAAACGCACAGATAATTTTTTTTGTCATTTTAGCCTCGCCTGAGTCAACTTAATCATAGCCATTTAACGTATCAAAGGCTAGTGGAGAAATTTTCTATTTTTTAATGAAAAGAAATACATTATCATAATAAAAAAACAGGGAGTTCACGTGTTTAAATCTTTTTCTGCAATTTTTTTATTAACGCTATGTTTTAGTTTTGCTCATGGCGGTGGTGAAGACGATTATGTTCTAATTAATAAAAGTGAAGCTGGCGGCGAACTCACGCAACAGGTCGTAAAAGGGAAGAGGCTGCAAAAAAAAGAAGAGAGTTCGTGGTTGCCAGATCTAGGCGTTATGAAAATGTGCCGTCGATTTTCATCCCTGGCAGCTTTGTGGTCTAATCCTGAAAGCTGCAGCAATGATTCCTCAAAGGTTGCTTTTATTATTGGTTATGGTTTAAAATGTAACTATCCATGGTCCGTTAGAAGACCAACTTTCCCTTGTTTAAGAGCTTATATGGAAGCAGGAAAATCAGATGCAGCTAAGGCAGTGCGAATGTCTTGCCTTAAAGATTCCACGCAAGGAAACGGTGGTAAAATGCTGGACATGGCATTGGAGTGGACTCTTAAAGCAAAAGAAGATCCAAAGAAAGACCAAGAAAAAAAATTATTTATAACTAAAAAAAGATTACACCAGACATTAAAAGAATTTCGTTATTATTCTGCTTTTGTACAGGCAATGAATGTATTGCAAGAAAAGATGGTAAAAAATCCAAAGCTATCTAAAGAGAAACTTTTGGAAACAACTCTCAACAGTAGTAGATTTAAAGAAGTTGACAGAAGCTCTATTAACATCATTAAAAAAATTATCCTTGCTTATGACAGATCTAGAAAAGGATATTTTCTTGATGTTCCTATAAGTCATGCCGCAAAATTTTTCCGTGATATTGTTATAGAAACAGATGAAGGCGCGACTTTAGAGCTTGTTAATCCTAAGATTGTTGCTGATATATATCAAGAGTGGTGGGAGACATACTTCACCAAATTAGAGTACCCTGATCATCCTTATTAATTCTGAAAGAAAACAACGCCTGAATTGAAAGAGGGATTCGCATCCCTCTTTTTTTATGCGTCAGTAAATGTGGACTTTCGGAAAAGGCTTGTAAGAATATGAGTTGCAGCCCCCGCATTATTGACAGGCTCTTTAGCCACACCCTCTTTTGCAAGGGATATTAGGCCAAGATGATGACTTAGAGAAGCCAAACGGAAACGGGGCACCCCGCTTTGTTCTGTGCCTAGCAAATCTCCACTTCCCCGAATTTTTAAATCTTCCTCGGCGATATGAAAACCATCTTCTGATGTTTTCATGACCTTTAGCCGTTGTTGCGTGGTTTGTGACAAGGGTGGTGTATATAGCAAAACGCAATACGATTGATGATGACTTCTGCCGACCCGCCCACGCAGTTGATGCAGCTGACTGAGTCCAAAACGCCCAGCATTCTCAATAACCATCACAGCTGCATCAGGAACATCGACGCCCACTTCAATCACCGTTGTGCTGAGAAGAATTGATGCTTCAGGATCTTCACGAAAAGCTTGCATGGCCTTTTCTTTGTCTCCAGATTTCAATTGACCGTGAACAACATGAATCTTATTCGGAAAGTATTTTTTCAGAGTTGGAAGACGTTCTTCAATGGAGATGACATCGAGTTCTTCGCTCTTTTCAATCAAAGGACATACCCAATAAACTTTAAAACCGGTCGCTATGATTTTATGAATCCATTGATAAAGAGGTTCTAATTTTGTTGTGGGCATTACAAGGGTTTCGATGGGTTGTCGATTTTTGGGTTTTTCAGATAAAGCATAAATATCCATCTGACCATAAAGCGTCATAGCCAAGGTCCGCGGGATGGGTGTTGCACTTAGATAAAGTAGATCGGGCGAGGGGGATAACTTTGTCAGAACTTGTCGTTGTTCGACACCAAAGCGATGCTGTTCATCAATAATAATTAAAGCTAAATCATTAAAACTCACCGTTTCTTGGATAAGTGTGTGGGTGCCAATGATGAAAGAAATATATCCAGATTTTAGTGAATTTTTGATCTGTGTTTTGTTTTTGGTATTAGAGGTGAGAAGATCAACGGCAATTCCTAATTTCTGACAATAAGGTAAAAGTGTTTCATAGTGCTGTTGAGCCAGCAACGTTGTTGGTGCCAATAAAGCCACCTGACCTTTGTTTTCTAGGGCCTTTAAAGCGGTTAGAAAGGCAACAATGGTTTTTCCCGAGCCAACGTCCCCCATCAGCAGGGCGCGCATCACTTCGTCTGACTGAAGAGATGCGTCAAGATTTTGAAGAACGTCGCGCTGCCCTTGCGTCAGTTGATAAGGCAAAAGTTCTTCGGCTTGTTGACGAAGAGAGGGAGAGGCATTTTGATAAAATCTTTGGCGTTTGTTTGAAGATATATATGTTTGGGTAAGACAAAGTTGATAGTGATAAAGCTCATCAAAGCCTAGACGCATCCGCGCTGGTGAATCAGGGCTGAGATCCTCCAGTATTTTTGGACTATGCACCTGTTTTAGGGCCTGGGTAAAAGAAGGCCAATGATGCTGGGTAAGGACATCTTTAGGAATCCATTCAGGAAGGCTGGGTATACATTTTAATATTTCTTGTATAAGTGCTCGATAGCGGGCTTGCCCAACGGCTTGAACGGAGCGATAAAGCGGCACACTCCCAACCCATTTGTTTTTTTGGCTTGGAGCCCCCACAAAATCAGGATGAATGATTTGCTTTTGGCCGTGAAAGACATCAATCTTACCGCTGATTAATTTTTTGTGGCCAACGGTATATAAACGTTTTAACCACTGAGCATTGGTGTTGAAATAAACCAACGCCATGGTTTCATGGCCATCTGATGCCCAAATAGTTGTTCGCTGGGGTGTTTTTTGAATATCAACAATTTCTACGATGATCGTCACGCGGGTGCCTGAGATACAGGTTGATAAGTGGGAGTGTTCATACCTTGTTTCAAGGGCATAAGGAAGATGAAACAAAAGATCAATCGGATGGACGCCAATTGTTTGCTCGATCTTTTTTTGTCTTTGAGGGCCAATTCCTAAGAAAGAGCTGAGAGATTTAAAAAAGGGGTGTAAAATTTCAGGGCGCATCGTGTATGTTACAGTCATTGGATCATAGTATAGCGCATGAAGACCATTCATAAAAAACTTCTTTATCAAAGCTGCTACATAGGGAGCAAAGAAAACGATCTGATTTTTGGAGGGTTTGCAAAAAGATACTTGCAAGTACTGACACAAAAGGAACTTGAGCTCTACCAAGATTTGTTAAGCCATAGCGATGGAGATTTATACAGGTGGGTTACGCGCGCACAACCTTTTCCCCATAAATATCAAGGCAGATTAAGCCAGCTTCTTATCGAATATAGCCTTGAAATAGGCGTTAGTTGATTTCTGCGTTGGGATCTTTAATCACTTTGTGGGCAAAGATTGTATAAACCACTGGAATCACATAAAGAGTAAACAAGGTTCCAATGATCATCCCCCCAAAAATGGTCCAACCCAATTGATGGCGGCTATAAGCACCGGCCCCGACTGCCCATAAGAAGGGAAGCGCCCCCAACGCCATGGCAAGTGTTGTCATGAGGATGGGCCGCAAGCGAAGAAGGGAGGCTTTATGAGCGGCTTCGGCCATGGTGAGGCCTTGCAGACGTAATTTATTGGCAAAGTCAACGATCAAGATCCCGTGTTTGGTGATCAATCCAATTAATGTTACTAGGCCAATTTGCGTATAAACATTAAGTGTCCCGCCTGTTAATTTGAGGGTTAGGATAGCGCCTGCAAGAGAGAGAGGCACCGTGAACATAATGATAAAGGGATCCGTGAAGCTCTCAAATTGCGCGGACATAATAAGGTAAATAAAGACGATCGCCAGACCAAAAATCAAAACCATTGAACTATTGGACTCGAGAAGATCTTTTGTTGTTCCGGAAAACTCGTAGCTGACATCTTTGGGCAAGTTTTTATCGGAAATTTCGGTAAGAACCTTGATGCCATCACCAAGGGTATAGCCAGGATTGATCATACATGTCAGTTTAATGGCTTTAAGTTGATTGTAACGCATGATTTCTCGGGGGCTGTTTTCTTGTTTGAAAATAACCAGATTTGAAAGGGGAATCATCTTTTTATCTTGGCCACGGACATAGATTTCTCGGAGGTCTTCGACGGACATTTTGCGTTCCATAGGGACGCCTACTTTAACTTTGAACTGATCCTCATTTCGTTTGAAGGTGGTTATTTTTCGGCCTGAGACAAAAATATCCAGCGTTTCTGCAATGGATTGAATATCAACATTCAACGCTGCTGCTTTGTTGCGATCAATATCAACCTTATATTCGCTGACATCTCCACCAACTTCGTACCATACTGTTGAAAACACACCGCTGTTTTCAGCCAAATTTTTAATGATAGCGCTTGCTGGCCCAAGTTTGCTGGCTTCTTTGGAGGTTTGGATGATAAAGGCAATGCGGTCCGAAGAGCCCCCACCGATAAACGATCCTCCGGGGTGAACACCCACACTCCCCAATCCTGGTGCTGTTTCTAGTTCGATTTTCTCTTTAACATCTTTGACAATTTGTAACGAACTTTTCTTTCGTTCACTCCATGGTTTTAAGATATTCCAGGTATAAATCTTATCTAAACCGATCATTGCTAGACGATTGGCAACTTCAGGAATGTCTCTAAAGACTTCTTCAACTTGATCGACCTGTTTTGTGATGTACTCAACCGTTGCACCGACGGGCGGAAAACCATAGGAAAAGACAACGCCAATATCTTCACGAGGTGCCATCTCTTTTTTGAGGCCATCAAAAGCAACGATTGCGCCCAATAAAGAGAATGCTCCGCCAAAAAAGAAAATAATAAAACGATGTTTGAGGGCCCAAACCAGGGAGTGACCGTAGTGCGCCTCAATGCGGTTGTAAACCTTATCAAAAGGTGTGAGACCCCCATGGGGTTTAAGCAGGCGGGCACACATCATGGGGGAGAGGGTCAATGCAACCAGACCTGAAATAATAACCGAGCCTGCCAATGTAAGGGCAAACTCTGTAAACAATTTACCAACAACACCCTGAGAGAGACTGATTGGCGCATAAACCGCTGCAAGGGTCAACGTCATGGCAATAATGGCAAAGCTGATTTCTTTACTTCCCTTGATGGCGGCTTGCATCGGGCTTAGGCCTTCTTCAATATAGCGATATATATTTTCCAGCATCACAATGGCATCATCCACCACAAGGCCAATCGCCAAAACAATCGCTAAGAGGGTGAGGGTGTTGATGGAAAATCCTAGAATATAAAGAAGCGTAAACACAGATATTAAGGAAACTGGAATGGTGACTAATGGTATCAGCGTTGCGCGGCCAGACCATAGGAAGAGGAGGATAACCGCTAAAACGCAGAGCGTTGCTTCATAAAGCGTTTTGTAAACTTCATTGATGGACTGCTTGATGAAGAAGGTTTTGTCGTAGGCGATTTGAATATCGTAGTCATTAGGAAGGGTTTTTCGGATTTTTGGAAGAATGCTCTCAAGCGCTTTTGAAATTTCAACAGGGTTGGCAATCGATTTCCTTTTAATACCAATTAAGATAGCGGGTTTATCGTTGAAGTAAGCGGCATCCCGGGCTTCATCTGCGCTAAATTCAATATCAGCAATATCATTTATTTTGATGGGATATCCCTTGTGATTGGCGACAACAACCTCACCAAAGGCTTCAGGGCTTTCAAGTTTAGCGGCCGTATTGACGTTGTATTCTCGATCGTCACCCTTTACACGCCCTGCAGGCATATGAATATTTTGACGCTTAAGCGCGCCCGAAACATCTTGAGCTGTTACATTGAAAGCTGACATCTTTTGACTATCAATCCATACGTGGAGAACAAAGTCGGCCGCGCCAGAGATTTCAACTTCTGATACCCCGGGAAGGGATTCTAAATCAGACTTGATATTCTTATCGGCATAACTAAACAAATCCACAACTTTTTGAGTGTTGGATGAGAGGGCAAGATAAATAATAGGGGCGGATTCAGACTCTGTCTTTCGAATGGTTGGATTTTTAGCCCCGTCAGGAAGTTGGGCCCGCACTCTAGATATTTTGTCTCGAACATCATTGGCAGCATCGTCGAGGCCACGTGTGACTTTGAAATGAAGATCAATAAAACTTCCTTCGGTCTGGCTTCGTGATTGAATAAAGTCAAGCCCCTCAATCCCTGCCAAAGCAGATTCAAGTGGCCTTGTAATAAGGCTTTCAATAATTTGCGGGCTCGCCCCTTCATATCCTGTTTGAACACTGACTACAGGCCTATCGTACGCAGGATATTGTCTTACGGGTAGGTACGAAAAACTTACACTGCCAACGATAACCATAATCAAGCTTATGACAATGGAGAGGACTGGACGACGGATGCAAAGTTCAGTTAATGACAAGACAAAGCCCCTTACTAAGTTTGTTTATATTTCTGGATGGTCCCACGAGAGCGAACAAGAACTTTGACTCCATTGGCAACCCTTTTTTGTCCGGAAACAATAATAACCTGACCCGGCCTTAATCCACGGCTGATTTTAGCAACTTGGCCATTTCGGCTAGCAACTTCAATGGGCGCCTGGCGGGCGACTCCATCAACAACAATGAACACATAGTCTTGGTTACCAGAGTTTTCGAGGGCAGATTCAGGAATTATAATCGCTGAATCATCTTGAAACTCAGGGATTTTAATCCGTGCAAAGAAGCCGGATCTGAGCTCTTGGTTAGCATTGGGGAGTTCAGCGCGCACCCGGATGGTGTGGCCGGTGGCATCCGCACTTGGTTCGATGGATTCAATGATCGCTGTGTAGTCATTTTGCGGAAACCCATCAATTTCAACCATGATTTCTTGGCCAACTGTGATGGTACTGACGTGTTTCTCGTTAAGCATGAAGTCCAAATACATGGGATCTGTCTTATCCAAAGTTACAAAGTCTTGACCTGGCTTCAGATAACCACCTGGGCTTATTTCTTTGAGGCCTAAAAATCCATCGAAAGGAGCCCGAACGGTGGTTTTCTCTAACCGCAACCGATTAATTTCAACATTTGCAGCCGCAACGCGATAGGCGTTTTCTGCTTCTTCAAGTTTGCTCAAGGTTTCAATTTTGCGTTCATAAAGAGCTTTAGACCGCTCATACATGCTTTTGGCGGTGCGAAATTTAGAGAGAGTTTCATTAAGACGCGCTTCTGCCTCTGCCTTTTCAAACTGTAAAAGAGGGTCCCCTTGCGCAACTTTTTGCCCGCTTTTGAATAGGACTTTTTCAACAATACCGCCCTCTTGTGAGGCAAGCTTAACGGTTTCACTGGCTTTTAAGGAGCCAACGGCTGAAATATATTTTTGATACGTGCCTTTATGAACAAAAACAGTTTCTACTTGAGCGGCGGGAAGCTTACGAGCCGTCTGCGCAGCCACATCGATGGATTTGAATTGATTTTTTAAAAAGTAATATCCAAGACCCAAGATCACTAAGAATTGTAGCAGCGCAATAGAGATCCATACTGTTGACTTATTTTTTTCAATTTTTAAGTTCATTCTATCTTTTCTTAATTTATTTATGAATATGGGTTTTTCTTTGTTTTTTTCAAGTATAATATTCATCCGATAGTCTATCTAATTGAGCGGCTGAATACCAGAACATTCACTTTCTTAACGCCTGCCTTCTTTAATGTTTTTGCACACGCTTCAAGGGTAGCGCCGGTGGTCATAACATCATCAATCAAGGTGATGGTACTTTTTAGGAGCGTTTTCTCGTTTGTTTTTGAATGAATAGAAAAGGCCTTCTCAATGTTTTTCTGCCTACTTTTGCGGGATAATTGTCCTTGTGAGGGGGTGTCTCTGTGTCTTTTCAAAAGACTTGTATTGACTTTGACTTTTAGAGAAGGGGCAAGGGCTCTGGCTAGGAGCGTTGCTTGATTGAATCCCCTCTGCTTAAGTCGATTGGGATGCAGAGGAACGGGAATGATAAAATCTGATTCTTGTAAAAAAGATTTTCCAACTTGATGCATGTGATGTGCCATGAATCGTGCGGTGGGCGTTGCCTGGCTTCTTTTGAGCTTCAGGGCTATTTTTTTTACGAGATCTGAGTAGGCATATACAGCGAGTGCTTGATCAAAAGCCGGAGGTGTTAAAATACACGCCCCGCACTTTTCTTCATTCAAAAAGGCTGCTTCCAATGGCGCTGCACACTGTAAGCAAAAAGGTTTTTCAATGCGTTGCACCTTAGGCCAACAGCTATTGCATGTGCTGAATTCCTGATCAACTTTTGTGCGACAATAAGGACAAATAACAGGATAGAAAATATTGATAATGGATTGAATCAAATGGTTTGTTTTAAGCATTTTCTTAAGAGCGTGTTAGCTCGCTACTTTCTGAATATCTATCAGACTCGTCTGTGATATCTCCAACAATTTCTTCAAGAATATCTTCAAGTGTAATGATGCCAATAAAATGTTTATTTTTATCAACGACAATGGCCATGTGATGATGGCGGGCCTTAAACAGTTGGAGTTGATGAAAAAGAGTATTTGAATCTGCGACGAGCCAAGCAGGAGCAGAAATTAAGTCTTTTATTTTTTGGGTGTTTTTCTGTTTAGACAGCAAAAGCTGGGTCAAAAATCGTAAATGAACAACACCGCTAATATTGTCTGGCGAAGCATCCCAAACAGGGAAGCGAGAATAGGGTGAGTTGAGTAATTCAGGCATAAGCTCTTCTAAGGTTCGGTTGCCGTCAATGGTCATAACCTGATTTCTGGGACGATAACAACTTAATAAATTTGATTGAGAAAGCTCTAAAATACCGCGAATCATCCCCAAATCATTGCGCGCTTGTGCATCTTGAAGCATTTCCAGCAGCGCGGTTATTTCCTTTCTTGTGCTGAGCGTGTCCATGGCTCGAGGGGGCGTCATTCCCATAAGATGCCAAAGCCAATACACGAAGCGTTGGATGGTTGAGACGACAGGGCCTAAAACCTGAAAGATGACTTTTAAAACAGGAGCGGTAAATAACACATATTTTTCAGCATGTTGGAGGGCATATACTTTTGGCATGAATTCTGCAAAAACAATCAGGATCACTGTCATACAGAACGTTGCAATCCCAATTCCGCCTTCGGAAAAAAAGCCTATAAAAATGCTTGTTGCAATCGATGTGGCAAGAATATTAACAAAATTATTGGCCAGAAGAACGGTTCCCAAAAGACGTTCCATTTGTTTTTGAAGCTGACCTGCTAGCTTTGCATTATAAACGTTTTGTTTTGAGAGTTGATGTATGCGGGCTCTTGAGACGGTGGTGAAAGCCGTTTCAGCGCCAGAAAACAGCGCGGAAAGCAGGATGAGCAAAAGGATAATAAGCAGGAGGAGGATCATGAATTACTTTTTAAGAATGTTTTCTAGCATGTATAGATCATCCGCAAATTGTGTATCTTGCTGCAAGAGCTCTTCTACTTTTTTAACGCCATGCATAACAGTCGTATGATCTCGCCCCCCAAATTTACGACCAATTTCTGGCAGGGAAGCAGACGTCATTTTTTTGGCAAGGTACATCGCAATTTGCCGTGGACGGGCAACAATCCGCAGGCGTCTATTGGAATACATGTCACTGATTCGAACATTGTAATGCTCGGCAACTTGTTTCTGGATATCTTCGATGGTCATCACTTTATCATTAGCCCGCAAAAGGTCTCTGAGAACAGCTTGCGTAGACTCTAAGGTAATCTTTTGCCCCACCAGAGTGGCATGGGCAACAATACGATTGAGGGCTCCCTCTAGTTCGCGAATATTAGACGTAATTTTATGGGCGAGAAATTCAATAACATTTTCTGGAATGACCAAATCGATGGATTCAACTTTGGATGCTAGGATTCCCAAGCGTAATTCATAGGTGGTGGGATGAATATCAACAACCAAGCCCCACCCCAATCGAGAGCGCACCCGTTCCTCTAAACCCTGCAATTCTGTTGGAGACTTATCAGCGGAGAGAATGATTTGCTTTTTTTTATCTACCAAAGCATTGAAGGTATGAAAAAATTCTTCCTGGGTTGAGTCTTTACCACTGATGAATTGAACGTCATCAATCATCAGAACGTCCACAGATCTAAATTGGTCCCTGAACGCAATAATATCTTTGTGTCTTAGAGCCCTAACAAAGCGATGCATAAATTGTTCAGCCGACAGGTATAAAACCTTTCGTTTGGGATGGTTATGATTAATGTGCCAAGCAATGGCATGCATTAAGTGGGTTTTACCAAGGCCAACGCCTCCATGGAAAAACAGAGGATTGAAATAGATTGTTTTTGAATCAGCAACGCGTTGGGCGGCTGCATACGCAAGTTCATTTGGTTTGCCAACCACAAATGTATCAAAGGTATAGCGATTATCGAGTTTGTTGTCCCCATCAAGATTGGTTTTGGTTTTTTGAATGAAAGACGTGTCTTGTGTTGATTGCTTCGTAACAGTCTGCGATGAGTCCATTGATTCAGCAGGAGTGTTCTGAGGTTTTACCAAAACTTCTAGGGAGAAAACCCCGGGCATGGACTCTTGCCATAGCTTTAAAAGTTGATCTAAATAGCGATTGGTTATCCAATCTCGAAGAAACCGCGTGGGAACAGATAAGTATATACGCCCATTATTAAGCTCTTCTAGCTCAAGAAATTTAAGCCAACTTTCATATGTTTTCTCGCTAAAATGAGTTCGCAAGCGAGGTTTAAGCTCACTCCAAATTTTATTTGGTGACATGGGTTATGTTTGAATTTTCATAATTTAGGAACATTACACTATTTTTACAGCAGCATACAATTGGAAAAAATAACCAAATTGGTGTCCTCGGCAGGATTCGAACCTGCGACCTTCGGATTAGGAATCCGACGTTCTATCCTACTGAACTACGAGGACATAATGAAGATTTACCATCTAACCAATGTGGGTGAAACATCCTTTTGCATGAATAAGCTTGAAGTTCTGCGCGCGCCACCATGCGCTGTTTAGAGATCTTTCAATGTCAGGATGGCCATTGACCAATCGGCTGGTGGGGTTTTGATAGACATAAGGCAAAATGGTTTTTAATAAAAATGACCCCGAGGTCATGAGCGCTTGATTGGTCCAGTTAAAATTTTTAGGAGAGAGCTCATACCCTGCTTTGTGCCACGTAAAAAGAGTTTGTTTTACCTCTTCTGGAAGAGCGGGATCGTATAAAGCTAATCCCAAAAGTTTCTTGGTTTTGAGGGGTCTTAGCTTCCCCTTTAGGTTTGGTGTGAGCGTGCCATTGGAAAAAGAATAGAGTTTTTTATATTTCGTTAAATCAAAATTATTGCCTGGTTTTTCCAAGTCTCTCAGAAAACAAACAGTGGCTTCCTTTTTTTGCAGGGCCTCTACAGAAAGTTTGAGTTGATTGTAGACGGTTTGTTTATTTCTGCTGATGAGCATGTCTTCTTCAAGGTGTAAAACGTGTTCTGTTGGCGCTTGTGCAAAGGTGCGTTGAACCCCGCCTGCAATGCCTCTGTTATCAGCAAACGTATTCAAAGAAACGCCAAATTCTTTGCATATACTTTCATGCTCTGGGGTTGCTTCTTGGGCAACAACATACAAATGTGCATAGTGATCAACAGCAGCATTTTTCAAAAGGCTCAAATTTGCTCTTAAAAGGTGAGGGCGGCGCCATGATAAAACACCAATGCTTAGAGGTAAGGGGCTAAATTGATTCATACATTGGTCTTAGCAGAAAAAGGAGTGTCTGTGAATTCTAGTTGTTGTTCTTATTAAAACTGCGTTATTCTTAAGAAAGATAACTATTAATTTTTTTGTTAAACTTGCAATGCAAGGATTGACCTGATAGAGCACATTTAACAAGAGCGGGTATACATGAGAAAAGATAGCATCCGTTTTATTGATAAGCGCACGCCCCTTTATGAAGGGGCAAAGAAGATTGTCTTTGATGGCAATGATTACAATACATCATTGCTTTACTTTAAAGACAGCTGGCCAATAGCTGATGACGCGCCTCAAACCATCCCTGAAAAAGGTGTGATCAACAACGCCTTGTCTTCTTATATTTTTGAAAAGTTGAATGTATATGGCTTGCAAACGCATCATATACTTAAGCAAAATGGTCGTGAACAATTGGTTCAAAACCTTGAAATGATTCCAGCACACATCCACATTTATAATGTTGCCCCACCGCATGTCGCTAAGCCCCTGGGCTTATCAGAGGGGGTTTTGCTGCCGACAGCCGTCGTTGATTGGTTTGTCAAAGATGATCAAAAAACAAAATCTATGATGAACCCTCAGCACTTTGAAGCTTTGGGAATTGTCAGTTCAGATGAAGTAAATGACATCAATACCATGGCTTTGCGGGTGAATCATTTCTTGACGGGGTTTTATGCGGCTCTTGGCCTGCAACTGAATGAAGTGTATCTTCGGTTTGGTCGTCGATACAATGAAATTATTGATGATACTGAAATCATGCTGGGGGATGAAATAAGCCTAGATACCTGTTTTATTGTTGATATTCTGACTAATAAAAAACTTGGTTTTGCAGGTATAGATCGTGAAGTACCGGATTCACAGCACTGTTATAGAGATTTTCTTTCGCGTTGTCCTTTTGATCTGCTTTCAAGTGGCTCAAACCCCCTGCCATCCAATGCCGATGTTGTGAACCTGAAAGCTAATATTAAGGAAGCGGCGCATAATGGCCATTAGTCACAATGATCTTTTGAAACTCATTCAAGATACTTTTCCGACTGCAGAAATAGAATTAACAGATCTTGTTGGTGACGCTGATCACTATCAGGTGGTTATTAAGGATTCAAGTTTTGACGGATTGTCTAAGCTTGCTCAGCACCGCAAAGTTCACGCAGCCTTAGGCTCACGATTAGGCGCTGAACTTCATGCTTTAAGTATTAAGACGGCTCCTAAGTCTTAAAACTGAACAAACCAGCCTCAACCCGGGGAAGGTTTTCATTTGTTTTGATTGCTAGCTCGAAAATCTCTCCTTCTATCGCTTGAGGCTGTCTGCTAATATGACATTGTTATAACGTATCGGAGTTCAGTATGATTGAAACAGCATCGGGTCAGGTTGCAGAAAGTCTTTCGCAACAGGCATCTTCCCCTTCTTTTTTTCACCTTTTTCTCAGCGCTGAATGGGTCGTTCAATTGATTATGGTGGGATTGATTCTAACCTCAATCGTGACATGGGCCCTTATTTTTTCTAAGGGGCGCCATTTATTGCGCCTGCGCAAAGCCATTCATAACTTTGAATCTTTCTTTTGGCAGCAGCAAGAACAACAATCGGTTGATAAGCTAACCCTTCCTATGGAAACGCCTCAGGTTTATAAAAAGTTTTTGAATATCCTTCACCGTGAGACGAAGCTGATCAATGCCTTAAACCAAAAAGAAAATGGCAGAATGGTGTCTCTCTTCCAAAATCGGTTGGAACGAGCATATGGCGTTTATATCAGGCAAGAAATTGAAAAACTCTCCCATGGATTGACGTTTCTTGCAACGGTTGGATCTGCCGCTTTATTTGTTGGATTGTTTGGAACCGTTTGGGGCATTATCCATAGTTTTCAGAGTATTGCTGCCAGTAAGAACACCAGCTTGGCTGTGGTTGCGCCAGGCATTGCAGAAGCATTGTTGGCAACAGCGTTAGGACTCATCGTCGCCATCCCTGCAGTTGTGGCTTATAATAAGCTTTCAGCCCTTGTTGATGGTATTGGTTCTCAGCTAGAAAACTTTGCTGATCGCTTGATCGGGGTCAGTGGTCAGGGGTTATTGCAGGTTAAATGATGAGACAGTCTCGATACAGCCGCCGCGCTTTGACACCGATGAGTAGTATCAATGTTACGCCTTTTGTGGATGTTGTTTTAGTGCTGCTGATTGTCTTCATGATTTCTGCGCCCCTGATTAACGTGGGCGTTGAAGTGTCTTTGCCTAAAACTGAAGCTGGCCCCATCCGTGAGAAAAGTGAGCCTGTGGTTATTAGTTATCAGAAAAATGGCAAAATTTTTATTCAAGAGAAAGCCACAACGCTTAAGCAGCTGATTCCCCAACTAAAAACCATTATGCAAAAAAATCCTAAAACAGAGATTTTTATTCGGGGGGATAAAGGCTTGAGTTATGGAAAAGTCATGGAACTTTCAGGCCGCCTTAGCCAGAATGGCTTTGAGCGTATTTCACTTGTGACAGATCCGCTTTAGGGTGATGTTTGATGCTTGGTCCACAGAAGCTTAGTTTTCTTTTTTCTCTCTTCCTCCATATCTTTATTTTGCTTTTCGTCTATCTTATTGGATCTTATTCAAGACCTCAAAAACCTTTGATGCCGAAATCTATTCCTTTGAAAATGATGCCGATTAAGAGCAAAACACAGCTCAAAAAACAAATTAAAAAGGATCAAAAAACGGTTAAAAAGACCCCTAAAATGGTCAAAAAACAGCCTAAAAAGACCTTAAATAAGGCTAAAAACCCCTTAAAAGAGGCCCAAAAAGTCGAAAAAAATGTCAAAAAACTTCCGGATAAAAAGAAAATGGGAGAGAAAAAAGCGCCAAAAAAAGAAGAACCTGTGAAACCAAAAGAAAAGCCACAAGAGGTGAAGAAGCAGAAGGTCGAAGATACAAAAAGACCAGTTGAAGAAAAAGATGATTTCTTGGAAGTGATGCGCACCATTGAAGATCTTCCGACGGAAACCAAGGAAGAAATGAAAATGGATGAAGAGAAAAAAAAGAGTGAGCCAGAGGCGGTCGACGATCAACCGATTGAAGAAATCCTTTCTTTGTCTGAGCTTGACGCCTTACGTCAACAAGTTTCGTCCTGTTGGCGTCTGCCGGCGGGTGTTCGCGGCGCACAAGATCTTGTGATACGGATGCGGGTGACCATGAATTCTGATAGGACTGTTCAAGCGGTGGACCTAGAAAATACCGGTGCTGAAACCAAGGACCCGGTTTTTGTTGTGGCGTATGAAAGTGCTAAACGAGCCTTGTTCCACCCCAAATGTACGCCGCTTAAGTTACCAGCTGAGAAGTTTAACCAGTGGCAACGCTTTTTAATTATATTTAATCCAAAGGAGATGATTGTATGAGGACCCTTGCATTTATCGTATTTTTCACCTGTATGTTCTGTCGGTCTGAATTTCAGCTGGAAGTAACAGAAGGACACCGAGAGCCGCTTCAAATGGCGATGTTTGTTCAGCCCAGTGAGAGCGCTGATCAAAAACAATTAAGTGACAATCTGAGTAAAATCATTCATCTCGATCTTCAAAGTACCGGCTTGTTCCAGTTTACTGATCCAAAAACTTTCTTAGAAAAGGACATCCCATTGAATAATCCACCGCGGTTCGTTGACTGGCGGTTGTTACAGGTTCAATTTGTTGTGAACCTTCAAATTAATCTGCTTGCCAACAATAAAGTTCAGATTATTTACCGGGTTTGGGATGCGCTCACTGAACAACTGTTGATCTCAGCAACGTTAGAAACGGAAGCGCGTTATCAGCGACGTTTAGCCCACCTAGTGGCAGATGCCATATACAGCCGCCTGACAGGAGAGGCGGGCTACTTTGATACGCGTATTGTTTATGTGACTGAAGAGGCTAAAGGACTTGCTCAAAAGAAACGGTTGGCAATCATGGATCAAGATGGCGGCAACCATAAGTACCTCACAAGCGGTAAGCATATTGTTTTAACCCCGCGATTTTCAGCGAATCTTCAACGAATTACCTATTTGTCTTATGAGAAAAAGATTCCCCATGTTTATGTGTATGATTTGGAAACAGGCCAACATGAATTGGTGGGCGCCTTTCCAGGTATGACCTTTGCGCCCCGCTTTGGCCCTAAAGAAACGGATCTGATCATGAGTCAGGCAGTTGGAGGGCGGACAGATATTTATCATATTGACCTGAAAACGCGCCGGTTTAAGCGGTTGACTCAAGGAAATTGGATTGATACCTCCCCGTGTTATGATCCTGCTGGGGAAAAAATTGTCTTTAACTCGGACCGTGGTGGGACCAAGCAGCTTTATATGATGGATAAAAAGGAAGGCGGGGTGAAGCGTATCAGTTTCGGCGATGGCAATTATGCCACCCCTGTTTGGTCACCACGTGGTGATTATATTGCCTTTACTAAAACGCACAAAGGCAGTTTTTATATTGGCGTCATGCGCCCAGATGGATCAGGGGAGCGCTTGGTCTCAACGGGATATATTGTTGAGGGTCCAACTTGGGCGCCTAATGGCCGGACTTTGATGTTTACTCGTACGGACAAAAAACCTGGTAAACAAGCCAATCCCTCATGGATCTATGCCATTGATATGACAGGATTTAATGAAAGACGGGTTAAAACACCTCAGTACGGATCGGATCCTTCTTGGTCAGCGCCTTTGCCTAAGGCGTAAATCAGGCATAAACAGAGGATGATCTGCACTCTTCTTTAGGTTGCATCAGGCGCATGGCTTTGATGAATTGATCGGTGTTGTGTCGGATCATTGCAAGATAGGTTGAGCCGGGTTGATCTTTTTCAGAAAGAGCATCAGAGAAAATTTCTTCCCCAATTTGAATGCCTGTTTCTTCAGACAATTGTTGAATCAGTTTTTTATTGGTAATGTTTTCAACGAAAATCATCTTAATTTTGTGCGCTCGAATGACATCGATTAAAGAGGCCATGGCTTTGGGGGAAGGTTCATCGGCAGTGCTCGTCCCGACTGGCGCTAGAAATTTCACACCATATCTTTGGCCATAATACCCAAAAGCATCGTGAGCTGTGATGATGATTCTCTTTTTTTGGGGAATCTCTTTGATCGCATTGACAATAAATTGATCCAGATCTTCAAGCTTTGCCAAATAATCTTCATAATTTTTGCGATAAAAAGGCGCTTGCTCAGGGTCAATCTTACTGAGAGAGGTATATATGTTTTTAATGTATATTTTAACATTCTTAATATCGTTCCAGGCATGGGGATCGGGCACTTCTCCTTCACCAGGATCGTTAATCATCATGGGCTGAATTCCGTCTGTGGCGGTCACAATTTTCCCTTTATAGCCGGAGCTTTTGATCAAACGGTGAATCCAGCCTTCAAATCCAAGTCCATTGATAAAAATCAGGTCAGCTTGGGCAATTTGACGCACATCCCGGGGAGTTGGCTGATAGGTATGCGCATCACTGTTAGGGCCAACAATAGATATCACGACTTTATCCTTACCAATTTCACGAACGAAATCTTGTAGAATGCTAAAGGTGGTCACAATTTTTAGAGGGGGGGATGTGTCTGCGCGGCAGCCAAAGATGGATGCAACGAGAACAAAAGGAATAAGGAAACGGCAGCAATAATAATTCATGTCTTGCTCTTCATATACATTAAAACACTGCCTCGTCTACCAATAAAAAGAGATAATAGGTAAAAAATACCCGCAACCAAAACAATGGCTGGACCCGATGGTAAGTTGAAGTGATAGGACAAGGTTAGGCCTACATACCCCGAAAGGGTAGCAAGAATAGTTGTTAAGATAATAATGCTAAACAGTTTTTGTGACCAGAAGCGTGCGGCCAGTGCCGGTAAAATCATCAGCGCGAGAGATAAGAGCGTTCCCATGGCTTGAAACCCAGAGACGAGATTCAGGACAACAAGAAAGAGAAATATAACGTGGTTTCGGGTTCCTTGCCCACCAATCATTCTGAAAAATTCTGGATCAAAACATTCCATGACCAATGAGCGATAAAGAAGGGCCAGCACTGATAATGTAATGGTGGAAACAGTGCCGATGACATAAAGAGAGATACGATCAATGGCAAGCGCGCTGCCAAAGAGGATATGCATAATATCAATGGAGTTACTTCGCGTTGAAATAATCAGAACCCCCAAGCCAACCGAAATCAGGAAGAATCCGGCAAAACTAGCTTCTTCTTTCATCATGGTATATCGAGAGACAATGCCGGCTAAAATGGCGACGATAAGCCCTGAAATGACACCACCGATCGCCATCGGGAGAAGAGATAATCCCATGACCACATAGCCAAGCGCGGCCCCTGGTAGGATTGAATGAGAAAGGGCATCGCCCATAAGACTCATGCGCCGCAAGATCAAGAAGATGCCAACGGGGCCGCAGCTTATGGCAAGGCATAGGCATCCAACGAGCGCTTTTTTCATGAAGGCATATTCAAAGGGAGCGAATAAAATATCGTAAATCATGCCGTATTTTCCAATAATTTTTTAAAGGCAGCTGCAATATTCTTTTCAGACATAACCTGATCTGTAGGCCCATGGCTGATAACTTCACGAGCCAGCAAGACGGTATTGGGAAAAAACCGTTTAACAAGATCAAGCTCATGGAGAATGACCACAATGGTTTTGCCCTTTTGATGCCAAGTTTGAATAATGGATAACAGCACTTCTTTTGTCTGCTCGTCAATGTGAGCAAAGGGTTCATCGAGAATAATTAAGGGTTGATCTTGCAAGAGAAGCCTTGCAAACAGGAGCCGTTGAAATTGTCCTCCGGATAAGGTTTCAACCAATTGCTCTCTTTGGTTCTGAAGGCCCATATCTTCCAGTGTTTGATCAAGTTTTTCAATCTGATCGGAAGTAATGGCTCGATAAAGATTTTTTTTGGACAAAAGTCCCATTGCAGCCACTTCATGAACCGTTATTGGGAAAGACGTATCTAAGAAAGATTTCTGTGGAACGTAAGAAATATTCTCAGAAGAGGTGCCATGAAGACAGATACGACCTTTGGTGGGTTGAAGTTGGTCTGTAACGCATTTCATGAGCGTTGATTTTCCGCCGCCATTGGGCCCAACGATGGCCGTTAGACTTCCTTTTGGAAAGCACAGGTTAATATCTTTGAGGGCAGTAAAGTGACCAAAAGAGATGTTGAGACCATCAACGACTAACTCGCATTGCTTCATGGTTTTCTTCATGTGCGTGCTGACCAAAGTATCATAACCCACATGAGGGAAATCAGCACCAGAACTACGCTGAAAAGAGAGAAGGACCCAAAAAAGAAGGCGGATTTTTTCTTCATGATTTTTTGCTGACTGAACTTCAAATTTATTTTTTAGTTAGCTTTTGTATTTCTTGTTGAACGATCTGCTCTATGAGCCGTGGAAGATGAGCATTGATCCATTCTTTAAGCATTGGTTTAAGGGCACGCAAGACTAGGGCTTCTAGACCATTATCAGATGAAGGCTTTTGATGCTTTTCTTCTTCATGTTTTCTCTCAAGGGTTTTTGCGAGGTCATCGAGTGCTTTTCTGGAAGCATTCGATGCATCTTCTGAAAGGAGAGACTGATCAAAAGATACTTTATCCAGATGAGGAGCATTTTGCACCGAGACAGTTTCTTGGCGGAAGATATATTCCTCCTCTGTGATTTTTGGGTCAAAAGACGCTTCATCCGAATGATATTCATTTTCATTGGATGGTTCCTCAGCAATTTCGTTTGTGAGCTCAATGATTTCATCATCACGAGATGCTGAGTTCTGGGCTTGAGCGTCAGCAGCTTCATGATCAGTGGTAATGATTTTGCGGATGGATGCCAACACTTCATCCATAGACATGTCAGGATGGGCGTTTGAGGGAGATTGGGTGTTATTACTCATTGATTTTCTTTTTTTCTGTGGTGGGTTTTTCAAAATTAATCTTAGACAAAACCGGATCATTTTTCCAACCAAAAGCAGCATACTGACGGGGAGAAGTGTCCCAGTATGGGCTTTCTTGTGAATGACTCAATTGTTCTTTTTCAGCATCTTTTTTGAGATGTGTTGTCAATGTTCCCATTCTCTTAAGCAATTCGTAGCCGCTCAACAGGGCTGCTTTTTTATTTCTGATGTAAGCATTGTTTGACTGAGCAGCCCTTGAGATCGCTTCGAGGACATCAAGATATTTCATTGTCCCTGCGTTGTATTGTTCTTGGACGGCCTCGAGAGATAGATCGGCTGCTTTGATTTGAGCCAGATACTTTTCATTGTTACTGAGGGAAGTTTTATAGTTTTTCCATGTTTGAAAAAGTTTTAAAATAAACTGACGTCTGAAGTTAAGCTCATCAAGGCGCTTTTGTGCATGGGCTGTTCTTTTTTCACGAACCTGAGCATGTTTAGCGCCGGTGTAATCGAGGGGAACTGTTAATTTAAGGGTAACGGATGCATTGTCTTGACGGCTCCAATCAACTTTTCCAGGAGTCGTTGACCCATTGGCGGCGCTCCAGTTTCGACCTCCAGATGCCGTTAAGGACAATTGAGGATAAATAACGGATTCGGATGCAGCGGCTTCTTGTTCAGCGATTTCAACGCCCAATGTTTTGGCTTTGGTTTCATAGCTGTTGGCAAAGGCCATTTCTTGAATAAGGTCAAAAGATTCTGGCAGGTCAGGCGTGGGGATGTCGATTTCTCCTTCATCAAGCTCAGAGCCAGTTAAAATTTCGTAGGTTTTTTCAGCAACATCTACCGCGGTTTTCTGGGCATTATATTCGGCTTTTGCCTGTTCTGCCTCCGCCTTGGTTGATTCCAGAGATGTAATGCTTTCAAGGCCATAGTCGGCTCGAATTTGCATATCATCGGCACGTTTTTCAAGAAGTTCTTTCTTTCTTAAGGCAACCTTTAAAAGGCCGCGCGCTTCTAAAATGTTCAGTAAGGATGTGATGACTTCAAGTACAAAACTATTTTCAGCTTCTAGATAGTTATTGTTTTGAAGGATATCAGTGAGTTGTGCTGCTTCAATTCTGCCGTCAATAGCCCCCCCTGTGTAGAGGTTTTGGGTGATCTCAAGAGTGGTTGAAGCAGAGGTTTGTGGAACTCTATTTTTCGTTGGATCACGCCCATTAACCTGCCTCCTTCTCACCGACTTGGTATCGTTAACAGCGCCGGTGCCATTGGCAACGATGTTGATGGTCGGCCATCGCGCTGCTTTGGCTTGTATGAGGGCTTCTTTGGCAATTTCTCTTTGCGTATCGGCGAGTGGAAGCGTTAAGGCGTTTTTGAAGGCGCTTTGAAGACTGTGTGATAAAAGTTCAGGCTTCTTGTTTTGTTGTGGTTTGTCTGCGACTTGTTTGTCATCACCCAAAACAGGAATGGCAAGGAAGCAGAGCAGTAATGAGAGAAAGTGATTTTTTTTGAACATTTGGTTGTCTGTGTTTTGTTGATTCATGGTGTTTATCTTTATTTATTCTTAGTACTTTGGGCACGTAGGGTCAATCACTTCTGACCAAAGATCAATCCCTCCTTTTAAGCTTTTTGCCGGAATATCTGCCGATGCAAGTATTTGAACAGCCTTCAGGCTACGCACGCCATGATGACAATAAAATATGAGGGGAGATTTTTCAGCTAATTCAGAAGCCCTGTCAGGGAGTTGCCCAAGGGGAATTTTAAGGGACGGTTCTATCGAGCACATTTCAACTTCCCAAGGTTCTCTGACATCCACAAGGCATACAGACCCTTTTTCTAAAAGAGGCTGAAGCTCGTCGGGGGTGATTTCTAATATATTCATGAGAGCACTCTAACAAAAACTTGACCTGATTGATAGCCATAGGGTAGGTAAGTGGGTATGAGGCCGGATGGCAGAGTGGTTATGCAGAGGACTGCAAATCCTCGTAGACCGGTTCGATTCCGGTTCCGGCCTCCACTTTTCTTATGCATATCGCATTTATGTACTTTATTTTTTAAAATAACTTTGTTAAACACATGAGTATAAATGGTCCACGGTAGCTCAGTTGGTAGAGCAAGTGGCTGTTAACCACTGGGTCGCTGGTTCGAGTCCGGCCCGGGGAGCCAATTTAAAAAATGTTTCCTTGTCTTAGCTTCAAAAAATATAGTAATTTGATTGTGTTATCTTGATAGGGTCGCGTTATCAAAAAACTAAGATCAACTTTTGCATCCCTTGCTGGGAACTTTATTGAGTACTACGACTATACGCTTTACGCTTTTCTAGCGACAGAAATCAACACTCATTTTTTCCCCGCATCTGCCCATAATAAGACTTTGGCCTTTATTCGTGTTTTCGGTGTTTTCTTTATGGGGTTTGCTGCCAAACCCGTCGGATCTATATTTTTGTCAAAAATAGGGGATTTGTATGGGCGGAAAAAAGTCCTCTTCATCAGCATCTTGAGGATGTTGTTGTCAACATTGTTGATTGGGTTTTAGCCCTCTTATGCAGAGATTGGCTGGCAAGCAACGGCTTTACTTATTTTTGCACGAACGCTTCAAGGAGCCTGTATTAGTGCAGAGGGAGATGGGGTTCGTGTGTTTGCCATGGAACATTGGGGAGAACGTAAATATTCTCTTGCCAATGGCTTTTCCAGTTTATCCTGTTCTGGTGGGATTTTCATGGCCTCTTATTTGGCTGGTTCTGTTTTAGACTTTGGATTTTCATGGCAATGGCTTTTCATTATGGGAGGTGTGTTAAGCCTAGGTATTCTTCTTCTGAGATTATCAATGGATGAAACACCAGACTTTGCGCATGCTCTGCAGGATGGTGAAGCGCTGTCGACTTGGGATTGCATTCAAAAAAATAAAACACTGATTATTTATATGGCTATTTTCGCGGGTTTAAATGGCGCGATCTATTATTATCTGGCTGTTTTTATAAATGGTTATCTAGCGGATATTCTTGAAATTATTGATCAAAAACAAGGGGTGAAAATCAGCAATGCCTATCTTTTTGGGTATGCCTCTGTGACGTTAGCGTTGGGATATTGTGCTGATAAGATTGATAAAGTTACAATTATTAAGGTTTTTTTATTTGGTTTAGTGATTTGTATCGCCATTATGGTTTACTGCGCCGCTCATAATCATTATCCCCTTTTCTTATTTGGTATCCTTGGTGTGTTGACTTTTGGTATGGTGGGGCCGATTATGCCCCTTATGATGGAGCGGACCACTGTCCGGGATCGTTTTCGGGTGATCTCCATTGGCCATGCGGTGGGAAGTACGGCTTTGGCTGGAACGGCCCCCTTAATTGGATCCTTATTACATGAGTATTCACAAAGTGCGCTTTTGACGCTGTCATATCCTGTGCTACTCGCGGTGTGTTATTTCATAACCATTACGTGCTTTAGCAGAAATTTTTCAACAGCTTCTTCTTGACATGTTGGCACCTTGCAGATATACATGTTAGCACACTGGCACATCAAGTGCTAAACATCAAAAATCTAATAACAACGAGGTCAAAATGAATTTTAAACCCCTACATGATCGCGTTCTTGTTCGCCGCGTAGAACAGGAATCTAAAACATCAGGTGGTATCATTATCCCTGATACAGCTAAAGAAAAACCAATCGAAGGTGAAGTGATTGCCGTTGGTGAGGGAAGCCGTGACGAAAACGGTAAGCTCGTCCAGTTAACCGTTAAAAAAGGAGATAAAGTTATCTTTGTTAAATGGTCTGGCACAGACGTGAAAATCGGTGATGAAGATCTACTCATCATGAAAGAATCCGACATTTTCGGAATCGTTCAATAATCTATAAACAGTTAATTTAAGGAGAAAACATATGTCTGCTAAAGAAGTTAAATTTTCAACAGACGCACGCAGTAAAATGCTTAAGGGGCTTGATACCCTTGCTAATGCGGTGAAAGTAACATTGGGGCCTAAAGGGCGTCACGTTGTTTTGGAAAAATCATTTGGAGCGCCACGGATAACCAAAGATGGTGTGTCTGTTGCCAAAGAAATCACCCTTGAAGACAAATTCGAGAACATGGGTGCGCAAATGATTCGTGAAGTTGCGAGCAGAACAAACGATCTTGCTGGTGACGGAACAACAACAGCTACAGTTTTGGCTCAAGCGATTGTTCGCGAAGGTCTGAAAGCAGTTGCAGCTGACATGAATCCCATGGATTTGAAGCGTGGTATTGATTTGGCAACAAATGCTGTTGTGGCAGATATCAAAAAACGCTCTCGCCAGGTGACAACAGATGATGAGATCTCGCAAGTTGCAACCATCTCAGCCAATGGTGAAAAAGAAATTGGTGAAATGATTGCCAAAGCCATGCAAAAAGTGGGCAAAGAAGGTGTCATCACTGTTGAAGAAGCAAAGTCTTTTGAAACGGAACTTGAAGTCGTTGAGGGTATGCAGTTTGACCGTGGATACATCAGTCCGTACTTTGCCAGCAACACCGAGAAAATGGTGTGTGAGCTTGAAAATCCATACATCTTGCTTTATGACAAGAAAATTTCAAGCCTGCAGCCAATGCTTCCCGTTCTTGAAAGCGTTGCGCAATCTGGTCGTGCACTGATGATCATTGCTGAAGATGTTGAAGGAGAGGCCCTTGCGACCTTGGTTGTCAACAAATTGCGCGGTGGTTTAAAAGTATGTGCAGTGAAAGCACCAGGATTCGGCGACCGTCGTAAAGCAATGCTTGAAGACATGGCCGTTCTAACAGGTGGAACACTTGTCAGTGAAGAAACTGGTCAAAAGCTTGAAAACATCACGGTTGATAATCTTGGTACAGCCAAACGCATCACAGTCAACAAAGAAAACACAACCTTTGTTGATGGGGCAGGTAACAAAGCTGCCATCGAAGCGCGCTGTAAAGAAATTCGGGGCCAAATGGAAGAAACAACCTCTGACTATGATCGCGAAAAACTTCAAGAGCGATTGGCAAAACTTTCTGGCGGTGTTGCGGTGATCCGCGTTGGTGGCGCAAGTGAAGTTGAAGTGAAAGAGCGTAAAGACCGTGTTGAAGATGCGATGCATGCAACGCGTGCTGCTGTTGAAGAAGGCGTTGTTGCCGGTGGTGGTTCTGCCCTTCTTCATGCACACACTGTGTTTGCCGGTCTGAAATTCGAAAATGATGATCAACGCGTCGGTATTGATATCATTCGCCGCGCTATTCAGTCTCCAACTCGCCAGATCGCCCAAAATGCGGGACATGATGGATCGATTGTTATTGGTAAAATCATGGAAAGCAAAGACAGCAGCTTTGGATTCAATGCGCAAACAGCTGAATATGGTGACATGTTCAAGTTTGGGGTTATTGATCCAACAAAAGTTGTGCGGACAGCACTTCAAGACGCTGCCTCTGTCGCTGGTTTGATGATCACAACCGAAGCAATGGTTGCTGATAAGCCAGAAGATAGCTCAAAATCAGCGATGCCTGACATGGGCGGCATGGGTGGAATGGGCGGCATGGGAATGTAATCCCCGTCGTCAGCTCTCACTCGAGTTGTTATCACTAAAAACCTGCCTCAAATTGGGGCGGGTTTTTTTTTGAGGATGAACTAAGGTATCCTCGGCATTAAGAATATATGGCATCATAGAAAACATTCCGAAAATAACCTTTGACGGTGATATATTAAAGCGCGTGATTTATTGTTAATTTTTTTTAAAAAACGTATATGAAAAAAAAATTATGAAAGATTTTAGAAAAATCCTCCTGTGTTTTTTAGTTACCGTGGCACTTTTTGAAACTGATGCTAAAAATATTCCCTCTAAAGACATTTCAGCGTGTGATGTTATTGTAGCAGTCAATGATAATGATCTAGAGTTTATCAAAGATGTTGTAGATAAGGGGGGGGGGGTGATTTGAACAGTTACCATAATAATAATTTGGGTATCCAATTAGGCACGCAAAAACACCAGAAATGATCGATTTGATGGTTGAAAATGGTGTGAAGTTAAATGACATCGGGCCTAAAAAAAATTCAGTTCTTTCGATGCCTCTCACAAGCGTTGAAATAGCAAAATATTTTGTGAGTAAGGGAGCAAAAGTAACCCCAAATTATGAAGGGAGAGAGCCTGTACTGCACCGAATGGTCCGGAATAGTTGGAATTTTTCCCCTAATCTAGAGCTTATTAAGTATTTAATTGAACAAGGCGCTGATCTGAATCAAAAAGATGATTTTGGAGAAACGCCTTACGGGCGTTTGTTGCATCTTAAAAGAAGAGCTCATCGATATATAGAGCGTTATAGCCACAAAAACCCCAAGGCATTAAAACAACATGAAATAATAAACCTTAGGGATGCTAAAATTTTTATGGCTGATTATTTCCCAGGTCTTGAAAAATTATTGAAACCCAACACGTATAAGTAGAACGAGGTGGATTAAAGCCACAAACTGATTCAAGATCTTTTGGGAAATTATCCGGTACAGCGCCCAAACTATTGAGAGTGAGTAGTTTAAAGGTCTATTTTCATGGTTACTAAATTTACCGTCATTCGATTTACATGCATGGTGACACTACCCCATACTCATAAACCAACATTTTATTAACCATCATTATCAATATTGATCCAACGGATACTTATGTTTATTTAGACATACTGATTTTGACGTAGAATCTTTTGATAAAAGGACCCTTTTGCCAAAATAAACACCCCCTTTTTCTTTGCACCGGTCACATTGATGGCGACAACTTTCATAGCTGCTAAATTTAGTACCACTCGCTCCACAGGCATGGTGACAGTGACTCGTACTTGTAAGCCAGCAGTCCTCCATATATTCATTGACTATACACGACTTCATAGTTCCCCAATATACCTTCTTTCCTTGTACATTGGTGTGTGTCCCTAGCAGAATCAATAAGAAGCTGGTAACTTTTAAGATTCGTTTTGCATTAAGTAAGTTAAAGGTTTTGTTAGATAACATTTAAGAAGTCTCCCAGTAATGATTAAACCACAAGTTATGATGGATCAAAAATTTATAAAAGTCAAATCAGGGATGAGGAGCGCAAACCACTTACAAAGAGATAAACGCTGACCCGATACTATGAAGGGAAATAAAAAAGAGGGGCCACAACAAGGATGAATTTATAACTAGATATTTAAGGATGTATGAATATATAATTAACATATAAACAACTTAAAAGAGGCTACTATGAAATTCGATAAGATGATTTATACCTGCTTAATAGGTGCTTTTCTGATTCTGACAGGATGCTCAAATCAAAATCAAGACCAGCCGAAAGTATTCACTTATAGTGAAATGGAGAATTTGATTAATGCGATTCAAGCGGATGATCTTGAAGGTACAAAGAAAATCCTTAGATTATATCCAATTGATGTTTCTTTTTGTCCATTAAAACCCGGCTGCCCCATTCATGAAGCCCGCTCACCTAAAATGTTAGAGCTTTTGATAGATAAAGGCGCTTCTGTTGATGTGCATAACCAGATTGGAAGAACCGGCCTTTATTACGTCAGAACACCTAAAATGGCCCGGGAATTTATTAAAAGAGGCGCTGATATTAGCGGAGCTGACCAAGACCCGATCCTTAATTATTGGGTGCGCAAAATACCCACCTATGCAGAAGCCCCTCTCTTTATCGAGAAAATTAAAGTAGGGCTGAATGCAGGCATGTCTACACGTAGGAAGAGTCGTGACTCTAAGACCCCTGATCATATTTTGGAAGATAATAAACAAAAATGCCAAGCTAAATTAGAGGGATATTTGGGTGTTCCAGAAATAGATAGAAAGGCTCACCAAAATGATTGGATTAAGACCTGTGTCCATTATACCTCTGAGGTATATCCCCAACTTAAGAAGCTCATTAAATCTTAAATGAGTGGTGTTTAGAAATTAAGAAGGGAAAGACCCAGCGCCAAAATAGAAAGGCCGGCTTTTAGAAATAAAACGCTGGCCTTTTTCTTGTTGAGCAGATCGTTTCAAAAATTCATGATGCGTTTCGTTTGAGACAATATCTATCTAGGACAAGATCCATGAATGCTTAATCTAGGTTTAAACATCACACAAGTGATCGATTGATCAAAGATAAAACTGAGATGCTGCCCCCTTAACGACCGAAGTTTTTGGAGAGCTGGCTCTGAGATTTTATAACTAGAGTATTGTACGCGTCTTCTATTGTGGTATAGTTTTTGCATTAAGGTTTTCAGTTTAAAACGATTCACAATAGTTGGTAATACACAAATGACTTCCCAGATAAACAGCGTCTCAGATCACTCAGAATTAGAAACTTCTCAAACAAAACGGGCGACAAGCCCCGAGCTTGAAGCGGTTTTGGGCCAAGCCTTTCCAGTGCTGGGCCATGGCTTTATCCGGGTCGTGGATTACATGGGCGACGATGCAGCGGTGGTGCAGGCAGCGCGGGTTTCCTATGGAAAAGGGACGAAGAAAAAAAGTGCCGATCAAGGATTGATCAATTATCTGATGCGCCATCGTCACACAACCCCGTTTGAGATGTGTGAAATTAAGTTTCATGTCAAGCTCCCCATCTTTGTGGCGCGCCAATGGATTCGGCACCGGACTGCCAGTGTTAATGAATATTCCGCCCGTTATTCGATTTTGGACCGTGAGTTTTACACGCCAACCGAAGACAACCTGGCTGCGCAATCAACCATTAACAAACAAGGACGAGAAGAACTTTTGGAAGGCGCTGAAGCAGAGCGAGCGCTTTATCTGTTGAAGCGGGATGCTGAGCAGTCTTATCAAACGTATGAAGAGCTTTTGAACCATCGTGAGACGGGTGAGATGATCACAGAGGGGAACAAAGGGCTCGCACGTGAATTGGCCCGAATGAATTTGAATTTGAGCTACTATACCCAGTGGTACTGGAAAACCAACCTTCATAATTTGATGCACTTCCTCTCTTTGCGCGCTGATTCCCACGCACAATATGAAATTCGTGTCTATGCAGATGTGATGATGGACCTGTTGAAAAAATGGATGCCCTTAAGCTATGAGGCTTTTGTTGAGCATCGCATGAATGGTGGATACTTTTCGGCAACGGCTCTGAAGGTGATTCAAAAAATGCTGAAAGGGGAAGAGATTGATCCATTGGCCATGGGGCTTTCAGCCCGGGAGTGGCAAGAGGTTCAAGCCAAACTTGGTCTTGCTTAAGGATAAGGAGGCAGCAAATCATGTCTGATGCTTTATACAAGACCCTTGGGCTTTCAAAAGGGGCCTCGGATAAAGATATCAAAGCCGCTTATCGTCGGCTGGCTAAAAAATACCATCCAGACGTTAACCCAAATGATCCAAAAGTTGCCGCTAAGTTTCAAGAGCTCACCGCGGCTTATGATGTTTTGTCCGATAAAGAAAAAAGAGCCCAATATGATGCCGGTCAAATCGATGATCAGGGCAATCCCACAAATCCGTTTGGTGGAGGAGCTGGCGGCTTTGGCGGCGGTTCTGGCCATCAAGGCGGCAATCCCTTTGCGGATGCAGGATTTGATTTCGGGGGCGCTAGCGGCTTTTCAACAGAAGATATTTTTTCATCGATTTTTGGTGGGGGCATGGGCGGCGGTCGGCGCTCTTATGGTCGATCAGCGCAGCAAGAAGCGCATGCACGCGGCTCAGACCGGACGTATACGCTGAAAGTTGGTTTTATTGATGCGGCACAAGGCACCGTTAAGCAAATCAATATTGGTGGGCCCAAGCCTGTATCCTTGAAAATTCCTGCCGGTACAAAAAACCATGACAAGCTGAGGCTTAAGGGCAAAGGCGAACCGGGACACAGAGGCGGCGCGGGCCAGCCGGGAGATGCCATCATTGAAATCTTGGTTGCCTCTCATCCCTATTTCACACGGGATGAATTGGATATTCGATTGGACTTGCCACTGACGATCTATGAAGCTGCGTTGGGGGCAAAAGTAACCGTGCCAACCATTCATGGTAAGTTAAGTTTGAAAATAACCGCTGGCAGCCAGTCGGGCCAATCATTGCGCTTGAAAGGCAAAGGCATTGAGAAGGAAGGGCGAAAAGGGGATCAAATTGTCAAACTCCAAATCATGCTGCCAGAAAAGCTGGAGACTGATTTCGAAACGATGATGCAGAAGATTCAGGATCAAAGCCCCTATACGCCCCGCAGAGATTTCTAAGGAGAGATCTCTGCAAGGGGTTTAGGTATGATTGCTAGGCAGACTTTTTCCGGGCAAAAGGTTTGCCACTTTTCTTTTTTAAGAAAGGTTTCTTATCATCTTTTGAAAAAGACTTTCTCGGGGCTTTCTTCGTGTTACTATCCATCTTCAGAATTTTCGGCGGTTTTGACCCTGGATTGATAAAGTGTTCGATGGCATACCACTTGGCTTTGTCAGCACCTGAAATCAAATTAAGCGCTTCCCCGGTGGCACCTGCCCGAGCAGTTCGGCCAATACGGTGGACATAATCTTCTGGGCTTTGTGGTAGGTCATAGTTGATGACATGTTCAATGTGAGGCACATCAAGACCCCGCGCCGCAACATCAGTTGCAACCAAAATGCGGTATTTTTTATTGCGGAAATTTGTTAAAACACGTTCCCGTTTGTTTTGCCGAAGATCGCCATGAATGGCATCGGAGTCATACCCTTGCTTAGAGAGTTTGATGGCCATTTTATCGGCATTATACTTGGTTTTAACAAAAATAATAATCGAGCCGGTTCTTTTGTCTAATTCATCACAGAGCTTTGTGTATTTTTCTGCTTCATGAACATTGATGTTTTCCTGCTTAATGTTTGTTGCAGGGGCAGTTGCGGAACTCACAGAAATACGCGCTGGGTTTTTTAAATATTTTTCAGCAATTTGAGATATTTTTTTGGCGAGTGTTGCAGAGAACAGAAGGGTTTGTCGCTCAGATTTCATGTGTTTGAGGATTTCATCAATTTGAATTGAGAAACCCATATCAAGCATACGATCTGTTTCGTCGAGCACCAAAAAGTTTGTTGTTTTGAGTGAAAGACTGCGGCGATTGAGATGGTCATTAACGCGGCCGGGAGTGCCCACAACCAGCTGAGGGTTTCGCTTGAGCTGTTGTAGTTGCTTGGGCATTGGATCGCCACCAATGAGCAGGGCCGTTTGAATTTTTGTTTTTTGGCCAAGCATAATACGAAGTTGTTTTAAAACCTGATCCGCAAGCTCCCGTGTGGGCGTCAAAATCAAGGCTGATGATTGAGGTTCTTTTAATAGCTTTGCAATCAGCGGAATACCAAAAGCAGCTGTTTTCCCGGTTCCGGTTTGAGCCGATCCTAGAATGTCCTGTCCGGAGAGGGCAAGCGGAATGGTTTGCTGTTGAATGGGAGTTGGGGTTTGAAAGTTCATGCTCTGGAGCGTGTGCATAAGAGATTCGGGCAAGCCCATGGTTTGAAAAGTAGTCATAATTCCTCTGAGGTTTGACGTTTTTTAGAGTTGTCACCTGAACACAAACCGTTTGGTTCAGCTGCTTCCACTCTTATTCAAACGCTAAAGACTCAGTATTTAGGAAATCTTTAGATGCCTATGCGATTCACAGGCGTTATATACAAAAAATCGTATTCATTTCGCAAGAGGACGGATCACTCAACAGACACATAGCGATTCTAAATGAATAAAGCAAGCTTTTAACAAATATACTAAGAGGTTGGGTTAATATTTGTTTTAAAAAAGCGCCGGGCTGAATTTTATTTTTCTTACGCAGGTTACAAATATAAGGGCTGACGCTGGGGGTGTGCACTGACCGTAAAGCATATAATTTATAAGGGGCATTCCCGTCTTTGAGATAGAGGGATGTTTTCATAAAAAAACATTACAACCTTGAGAGATTTTTCAGTATGATAATAGGACAAATATTGGAGACTATCGATGCAACAGAGCAGTCGCTTTGATGACATTCACTTGCCAGAAGGTTACAAACCTCATTTAGATGAACCATTTATGAACTTGCAGCAAATTGCTTATTTTCGGAAAAAATTATTGGATTGGCGGCAAGAAATTTTAGAAACATCAAGCGAAACGCTCACGCATCTGCAAGAAGAGACTCAAAAAGAGCCTGATGTCAGTGATCAAGCTTCCCATGAGACAGACCGATCTCTTGAATTGAGAACCCGGGATCGTGAGCGGAAGTTGTTGAGTAAAATAGATCAAGCGCTTCAACGCATTGAGGATGGCTCGTATGGCTACTGCATTGAAACAGGTGAACCCATCTCGCTTAAGCGACTGGAAGCGCGGCCCATTGCAACGCTTTGCATTGAAGCCCAGGAGCAACACGAGCGGATGGAACGTATTCACAAAGACATCTGATTTTATATATTGCCCCGAGGTTCAATGGCTAAGTTTCGTCAAGAGCAAGACACCTTTGGTTTGGTTGAGATTCCAGCAAACAAGTTTTTTGGGGCGCACAGACGCAGCGATCTCTGGATAACTTTTCGATAAGCTCCGAGACTATTCCTTTATCCTTGATCTATGCCTATGCTTTGGTCAAAAAAGCGTCTGCTTGGGCTAATATTGAAAGCCTGTCTCAGCCCATTGTTGAACGTATTTCGGCGGCGGCGGATGACATTTTAAAGGGACAGTATGATGATCACTTCCCCTTGAAAGTTTGGCAAACAGGGTCGGGCACACACACCAATATGAACTTAAATGAAGTGATTGCCAACATCGCAAATCATCAACAAGGTCAGCCGTTGGGGAGCAAAACACCGGTTCATCCCAATGACCATGTGAATTTTGGGATGTCGACCAATGATTCTTTTCCAACAGCGATGCATGTGGCAACGGTGATGGCATTAAAAACCCAGTTGATCCCGGCATTGCAAAGAGTTGAGAAAACTTTTTCTAATAAGGTCCTTGATTTTCAAGAGCTGATTAAAGTGGGGCGCACGCATATGCAGGATGCAACGCCGATCACGCTTGGACAAGAATTTTCAGGCTATCAAACACAACTCAAGCTTTCTCGCGCAAGACTTGACAGCATGCTGCCGCGTTTGCTGGCTTTAGCAATGGGGGGAACTGCTGTGGGCACGGGGTTGAACAGTACAGAATCTTTCCCACAGAAATTCATCCATCAGTTGAATGCATTCACGGGGTGTGCTTTTACGGAAGCGGAGAATAAATTTGAGGCGATTGCCGCCCATGACGCCCTAGTGGAGCTTTCGGGTGGCTTGAATACACTTGCTGTTTCCATGATGAAAATTGCCAATGATCTTCGACTGCTTTCATCGGGGCCACGATGCGGTATTGGAGAGCTGGAACTTCCTGCCAATGAGGTGGGGTCTTCGATTATGCCGGGGAAGATTAATCCCAGCCAAATTGAAGCACTCACAATGGTTTGTGCGCAGGTGATGGGCAATCATATGACCGTGACAATTGCGGGGTCCAGTGGGCAACTGGAATTAAATGCTTTTAAACCAGTTATTATCTATAACGTTTTAAAATCCATTGAGCTATTAAGGGATGCCTTGGTGGGCTTTGATGAAAGATGTCTCCAAGGGATAAGCCCGAACTTTGAGAAAATAGAGGCGTATCTTCAACAGTCTTTGATGCTTGTTACGGCATTGAATCCCATTATTGGGTATGATAAGGCAGCCAAGGTTGCAACTAAAGCATATCAAGAAAAGATCACTTTAAAGCAGGCTGTGGTTGCCCTGGGCTATCTGAGTGAAGAGGCTTTTGATGAAGCGCTTGATCTTAAAAACATGACGCAGCCAAAAGAGGGATGAGTTGTTCGTTTAAGGAGAGGCCTTAGGTTTTAGCTTGCGGGGTGGGCCAGAGATTTTCAGAGGGCGTGTACCCTTTAATTTTTAGGTTTCCTGATTTGAGAGATACTTTACAAATAGACGTATTGCAATGATCGGTTACAACAATCACATCCGGTAATAGGGTGGCTTGAATCGGACTTTGGGTATTTTTTGTTTTTCGGATATGTGTTTTTTTAACAACGATCTTGTGAAGCTTACGGCTTAGAAGGGAACGATTGATCCAGCCCTTTGTTCCTGTGTGATCTGCCACTTTGTACCAATCCCGAAAAGCCGTGATCACCCGAAACGGCATGCCTCGGTAATTGTAAACCCACTCAATGGGAAAGTGTTTTCCCGGTCCAACGCGCATATTACTCGGCGCGCTTTTGGTGGATACATATTTAGGCAGTTGCAGAGCAGGCTGGGTTTGACAATGTAAGCCTTTGAAAGGGAGAGTGAGTGTTAGAGCTACCAAAACAGGGGAAATCCAGGAAGAGGTAAAAAAACCGTTCATCCTAGGCCCCGGTGCAAATCCGATCAACAAGCTGCTTAACGGCTGGGACAAATCCATCTTTATAGAAAGGATCTTGAGCAAAGCGATAAGCACTGTGACCTGCAAACATCAAATTATCATTTACACTTCCACCGTGGGCAATAGATTGAAGTGTTTTTTGAATGCAGAAGGAGCGTGGATCTGCTTTGCGACCAGTGGTTCCAGATTCCCCTTGGGACCAATTACTGAAGACACATGCGCTGAGACATCCCATGCAGTCAATTTGATCTTTGAGGATTTGGGTTGACTGTTCAGGTGTGACGAACACAACGGTGCTATCAGGGGTTTTCATCAATGTGGTAAAGCCTTGTTGTTTCCAGGCATTAACAGCTTCTAGGTCTTTGGCTTGAATGTATATGAGACGACCGCGGCTTCCAAAAGAAACAGGTGTGTTAAACGTATCCGAATCTTCTGTTTGGAAAGAAACTTGACGTTCACTTCTTTCCTTGAGATCGATGAGGAAATCATTTTCCACCGCTGATGAGTAAAAACCAGTTGGACTGAATTTGTTAAGATATATATCGCCTTTTTTCAACGTTAGAAGCTTTTTCTTCCAGGCATGGGAAATTTGGCTTTCTTGTGTCAGTAAAGGGCGTGTGCCGAATTGAAAGGCAATGGGGCCAAGTTCTGGATTGTCAATCCAATTCTTCCAATCATTTAAATGCCAAACACCGCCGGCCATGATAATGGGTGTTGCTGAAAGACCCAGAGATTTCAATGTTTCACGAAGAGCTTTTACCCGGGGATAAGGATCTTCGGGGATATCAGCACTTTCGGTGCGTGAAAGGCCATTATGCCCACCAGCAAGCCAAGGATCTTCATAAACAACGGCACCGAGCATATCCGAAAACTTGTTATAGGCACGCCGCCAAAGGGCGCTAAATGCCCGTGCAGAGGAAACAATGGGATAATAATAGATATTATATTTAGCTGCAATTTCTGCCAAACGATAGGGCATCCCGGCACCACAGGTGATGCCATGAACAAGACCCTTTGTTGCTGATAGGACACCATGTAAAATTTTCTCGGCGCCCGCCATTTCCCACAAAACATTCATGTGAAGGCGGCCTGAACCGGCAGCCATATCATGAGCTATTTTTGCTTGGGAGATGCCCCCTTTGATTGCATAATCAATCAGTTCAAAATGACGCTCACGGCGGGTTTTTCCCTTGTATACAACAGGGATCAGCTTGCCGTTTTCATCATAAGCATCGGCATTGACGCCAGAGAAAGTGCCAATACCGCCTGCATTGGCCCAAGCACCAGCGCTCACGCCTGTGGAGACAGCGATCCCTTTACCGCCTTCGATAAGGGGGAGGACATCTTTGCCTGAGAGAAAAAGATTTTTCAGGTGTACCATGGATTCCTGCTTATTATTAGTCTTGGGTGATAATTTCTTTCCTACTAAGCCTGATTTTGCCACGATTGTCAATGCCAACAACTTTGACGTCAATCATGTCTCCAACAGCAAAGTGGTCAGATACTTTTTCAACACGTTCTTGGGCGATTTCACTGACGTGTAATAACCCACTTGTTCCCATGAAGTCAACAAATGCACCAAAGTCTACAAGCTTGGAAACTTTACCACTATAGATTTGACCAACTTCTGGATCTTGGACGATTTCATTAATCATGTCAAGGGCCAGCTGAAGTCCTTCTTGGCCTACAGCAGCAATTGTGACTTTTCCGTCATCTTCAATATTGATCCGAGCGCCTGACTTTTCACAAATTTCACGGATGACTTTACCACCCGATCCAATGACATCACGGATTTTATCAACGGCGATTTTCAGTGTTTCCATTTGAGGAGCGTGCTCACTGAGGTGTTCGCGAGACTGAGGAAGGGCTTTTTCCATTTCACCGATGATGTGAAGGCGGCCTTGCAAAGCTTGGGCAAGAGCAGACTTCATGATTTCTTCGCTGATACTGGTGATTTTAAGGTCCATTTGCAGGGCAGTAATACCTTCTTTGGTTCCTGCAACTTTAAAGTCCATATCGCCCAGATCATCTTCATCTCCTAAGATATCTGATAAAACAACGAAGTCTTTTCCTTCTTTGATTAAGCCCATCGCAATTCCAGCAACATGACTTTTCAGAGGAATGCCGGCATCCATCATGGCGAGTGATCCACCACACACAGTTGCCATGGAGGAAGATCCATTTGATTCTAGGATTTCAGATACAATACGCAGGGTGTATGGAAATTCTTCTTTTGAAGGGAGCATTGGGTGAAGAGCGCGCCATGCAAGTTTTCCATGACCAACCTCACGGCGGCCTGGCGTTCCCATTCGGCCTGTTTCACCAACAGAGAAGGGAGGGAAGTTGTAGTGCAACATGAAGCCTTCACGGAATTCTCCGGCAAGGGCATCTACCATCAGTTCATCATCAGATGTTCCGAGGGTTGTGACAGCTAGGGCCTGCGTTTCTCCACGGGTAAATAAAGCACTTCCATGACAACGAGGAAGGGGCGCAACAGCGATATCGATGGGACGAACCTGATCAATTTCACGACCATCAATTCTTTTTTGGGTCTTGATCAGTTGATCGCGGACGTACTCTTTTTTGAGGCTTTTGATTAAAGAGGCAAGTTGTGTTGCAAACTCAGGTGTTAATTCTTCAACTGAATACTGTTCGAAAACCTTTGCTGTTATGGCGTCGAGAGCATGTCGGCGTTTCGTCTTGTCTTTGAAGCCATATGCTTTTTTGAGATCATCCTGGATCAGCTTGAAAATTTCGTCTCTACGTGCTTCTTCTGAATCATCCTCAAGAGTGCTTACATCCCAGTCTGGTTTGCCAGCTTCATCTTTCAGCTCTTGAATCATTTCAAGAACGGGCTTGAATCCAGCATGGCCGAACATCACTGCTTTAAGCATTTGCTCTTCTGAGAGCTGGTGGGCCTCGGATTCAACCATCAAAACACCTTCTTGCGTTCCGGCAACAATAAGATCTAGTTTTGAGTTTTCCATTAGATCATTGGTTGGATTGAGCACCAACTCATCGTTAATAATACCAACGCGTGCTGCAGCGAGGGGACCTTGGAAAGGAACGCCTGATAGGCTGGTTGCGGCAGAAGCTGCAATGAGTGCCAAGGCAGAAGGATCCATCTCTTTGTCATAACTTAATAGAGAGCAAATGATCTGAACTTTATTTTTAAATTTTGCGTGAAACAACGGGCGGATGGGACGGTCAATCAGGCGAGATGTCAAAGTTTCCATCTCTGTTGGACGCCCTTCACGTTTGATGTACCCCCCGGGAATCTTACCGATGGCGTAGGTTTTTTCTTGGTAGTGCACCGTAAGCGGGAAGAAAGATTGGCCAGGCGTTGCAGATTTAGCCGCAACAATCGTTGCAAGAATGCTTGTTCCCCCCATCTGCACCATCACAGATGCATCAGCCTGCCGAGCATAACGCCCTGTTTCGATAGAGAGCTCTTGACCTCCCCAATTGATTGTTTTTTTGATGATATTAAACATAACTTAATTCCTATAAATTCAAATGGTTGAGGTCAGTGCTGAAAGTAACGGGTAAAGACAAAACTAGTGACGAAGCCCGAGTTCTTTGATCAACGCTTGATACTGTTCAACGCTGTTGTTTTTGATGTACTTGAGCAAACGACGACGACGGTTCACCATGGCGATCAGGCCGCGTTGTGAGTGTAAGTCTTTTTTGTGAACTTTCATGTGCTCAGTCATATTTTTAATGCGCTCTGTTAAAACAGATACTTGAACTTCAGGAGAACCTGTATCTTTTTCGTTCTGAGCGTGTTTTTTGATGATTTCTTGTTTCTTTTCTTGTGTAATCGACATCGTTTTATCCTTAGTTGGTTAAATATTAAAGACGCGCTTGGGACGTAGGAGCCCGTCTTGAAAGAAAGCCATGGCAATAAGTGCGTTTTTTTCTGATTTACAAGCAACAAGAGTATCGTTTTCAGTGTTTTGTAAACCATTAACTCTGATGGCTTGACCAGACCGCAATAGCTTGATTTGGCTTTCTGTCACCGTTATATCCAGGATGTCGCCCAGAACATAATCCGATGATAGTATGTGTGGTTTTATATCAATGTTGGTATTTTGATCAAGGAATTTCTCACCATCGACAGCATTATTCAGATCAAAAGGGCCAACACGGGTGCGTTTTAAGGCCGTTATATAACCATAACACCCAAGCTTAAGTCCCTATCTCTGGCCAAACTACGGACATATGTGCCCTTGCCACAGTCGATGGTGAATCGAGAAAAATCGGGCGGGTGCTCTGTTAGTGCCAACTCAGAGATGATTATATCTCGGGCTTCAAGTTGGACGTCTTCACCTTGACGAATGCGATCGGATGAACGCTTGCCATCAATTTTAAGAGCTGAGTACTGAGGAGGCATTTGCCTAATTGTGCCAAGAAAGCTGGGCAGAAGCTTTAAGACTTCTTGTTTCGTTGGTCTTTTCTCGCTAACAAAAAGAGGCGCGCCTTCGCTGTCATCTGTTGTTGTTTACTGGCCCCATGTGACCTCAAACTCATATGTTTTCCAGGTGCTCTGCGTATATTGGATGAGTTTTGTGGCTTCTCCCACCGCAACGGGTAAAACGCCACTGGCTAATTGATCAAGCGTTCCAGCATGGCCGACCTTTACTTTAGGGAGGTGTTTTTTGAGACGGTTCAATAAGCAGGCTGACGTTATATGTGCGGGCTTATCAAGGTTGATCCAGCCACTGTAAGCGTTAAGATTCATCTTCTGAAGATACGCTTAAGTCTTTTTGAACTTTATCATTGCTAAGCATTGAGTTGATCCGATCACTTTTGTGAAAGCGATCATCGAGAACAAAAATAAGGTGTGGCATATACTTTAGATATATTTTCTTAGCCAGGAGACTTCGAATTTTTGGTTTGTTCTCATTAAGATAACCCACTGCCTCTTCAGCACTTTTTCCACCAAGGGGGAGTAAAAAAACTCTTGCTGTTTTGACGTCCGTTGACATTTGGGCCTCTGTGACAGTGAGGCTTATGCCTTCTAACCTAGGATCGATGATGGCGATCTCTAGGAAAAGCGTTGCAAGAGATCTTTTGATTTCTTCACCAACCTTCAGACATCTGGGGGAAAGACAAATTCGCATAAAAAACTTTGTTTTGTTCTGTTTGTTATAACGCTATTGTGTCAGAAAACAATGGTAAAAGCGCGCATTATGTTAACGTCAGAGTCCATTCGATCCGAGCTTGCTAAGGCTTATCAAATCATTGCGATGTTAGGATGGGACGATGCTACCTATACCCACTTGACTCACCGCCACCTAACAGAGCCTCATTTTTATATTCAGCCCTTTGGCTTGTTATTTGAAGAGGTGGATGAGAGTTGTTTGGTTGAGATGGACTTCTCTGGAAACCTGATTGCACCCAAAGACGCCAAGATCAATCAAACAGGGCATGCGATCCACAGCGCTATTTATCAGGCAAGGCCAGAGATTCAAGCTGTGTTTCATCTTCACACCCCAGAATCTATTGCCGTTTCTGCTTGCCCTCAGGGGATTTTGCCCATCAGTCAGCATGCTTATCATTTCTATGAGCGTGTGGGTTATTTTGATTATGATGCTTTGACGCTTCATCAAGATACACAAGGGAAAACCATTGCCAATCAAATACATGCACATGTGCCAATCATTATGTTGCGCAATCATGGTACAATCGTTTGTGGTCGGACGGTGCAAGAGGCTTTCTTTTACCAGTACCATTTACAAAAAGCCTGTGAGATCCAATGCTTGTTAGATCCGTTGAAGGCAGAAAGTTATGTGCGGCCATCAGATGACGTATGCAGGCGCGCGCAGAGGGATATTTTGAATTTTGAGAAAGATTTAGGACTGCGTGATTGGCAGGCTTTTAGCCGAAAACTTGCGCGAAAAAAAGCATTTTTAAAAAGTTAGAGCCCTTTTACTTGAATTTGTTGTTCGTGATTCCCACATCATACTTTAAGAGTATGAGGAAATGGAATGAAATTCAAAGTAAACCAATGGTTGCATGATCCGCTAAACGGCATCGGCCAGATTAAATCTTTTGAGACAATGACCATCGGAGATGAGAGCGGTGAGTTTATGCTTTTATCGTTTACGAATCCAAATTTCATTGCCCGGGTTCCAATGAACCGCCTTAAGGAGCGGGGTGTTCGTCCCCTTGCATCTAAAGCGGAGATCAAAAGGGCATTCGCTGTTTTAAAAACAAAACCTAAGTCTTATCGAATGTTGTGGAGCCAAAAGTCTGTTGTGCATGAAACAAAACTTCTCTCTGGCGATCTTCAGCAAATTGCTGAGGTTGTGAGAGATCTGCATCAAGGATTCCAAAATCCTGATTGTGATCAATCTTATACGGAATTCCAGCTTTATCAAAAGTCTCTGATCCGCTTCTATCGTGAAATAGAATTGGTCGAAAGCATCGACGCGCGGCAAGCTCAGAAAAAAATACTTGGGGCACTCAAAGTTGCATAGAAAAGCAAAATAGGATACATCAGATTTGTGTAAGTAAGAGGATCTTGAGATGCGCTTGATTCGTAATGCGGTTTCGGTTGGAAGTTTTACAGCAGTTAGCCGTTTATTGGGCTTTGTAAGAGAGTGGTTGCAAGCACATTACATTGGTGCTTCTATCACAACGGATGCGCTCAACTTTGCCATAAGCTTCCCTTCTTTTTTTCGTCGCATATTTGCAGAGGGCGCCTTGAACGCCTCGTTTGTTCCTATCTTTAGCAGCACATTAGCCGGTGAAGGCGTTGAAGAGGCGCGTCGATTTGCAGAGTCTGTCCTGAGTTTACTTGCTGGTTTTTTAGCGATTTTTGTTTTGTTGATGGTTCTTCAAGCTGAAAATATCATCCCCTGGATCCTGCCTGGTTTCAAGGACCAGCCAGAGCGCCTAGAGTTAACCGTTGGATTTATTCGCATTACCTTTCCTTTTTTATTGTTCATTTCTTTGACAGCCTTTTTTAGTGGCATGTTGAATTCGGTTGAGAGATTTGTTGCAGCGGCCTCATCCCCGGCTGTTGGGAATTTGGTGATTATCGCAACACTGGCCTTATCACCCGATTTTGGTCAAGACCCTGCAAGTGCTTTAGCGATGGGTGTTTTGGGGTGTGGGGTGGCACAATTTTTGTGGGTTTTTATTCCCTCCCAAAGATCTGGTGTGCGGCTGAGGTTAAAAGTTCCGAAACTCTCGCCAAAAGTTAAAATGTTTTTTCGTCGCCTAATGCCAGCTGCTTTGGGCGCAAGTGTTGTGCAAGTTAATCTGATTGTTGATATGATGCTTTCTTCCTATCTTCCAGAGAAGTGTTTTAGCTTTTTGAAGTATGCAGATCGCTTTAGCCAGTTGCCTATTAGCATTATTGGCACTGCGGTTAGTACGGCTTTACTGCCGACATTGAGCCGGCAATTACGTAAGGGAGAATTTGATGATGCCCATAAAAGCCAAAACCGCTCAATCGAGTTTGTGTTGTTTTTCTCTCTGCCCATTATGATTGTTTTTATGTTCATGGCGCATGAAATCATCGCCAGCTTTTATGTTCATGGCAAATTTAAAGTGGCTTATGTTGACCCAACTGCCAAAACATTAATTGCTTTTGTCACGGGTTTACCAGCCTATGTTTTGGTAAAGGTGCTGAGTACAAGTTTCTTTTCTCGCGGTGACACCCGCACCCCTGTTGTGTTGGCCGTAATAGCTGTTTTGCTTAATTTTTGTTTAAATCTGATTCTGATTCAAAAATATCATCAAATAGGGATGGCCACTGCAAGTGCCGTTTCGGCCTTTGCAAATGCTCTTTTGTTAGGTGGATTACTCTATCGTAAAGGATTTTTAAAGGCAGACTATAAATTAAAACGTTTTATCCCTCGGATTTTCTTAACCACAGCGGCTTTAACTGGATATATGATGTGGATACATCCCGTTGTAATGCAGGGGGTGCAGACGATGATTTCTGCTCAATGGTTTGTGACGCTTTTATCCCTTTCTTGCGCTGGGCTCTTTTATTTAGGGTTTGCTTATTTGATTGGTACATACACATTGGGCCGTGTGCAGGAACATTTGTCTGCGGCACACAAATAAAACAGACTTTCTCCATGGAAAAAAGCCCCTGTTTGGGGTAGTGTTTGATAAACATTTTGAGCCGGGTATGACTACTTTTCTGAAAAAACAAGCCGATTGTATTCGTTTTTTAGCCGTTGATGCTGTTGAAAAAGCTCGTTCTGGCCATCCAGGTTTGCCCATGGGCATGGCAGACGTGATGACGGTGCTCTATCGAGATTTCCTAAAATATAACCCGCAAGATCCTTTGTGGCCTGATCGTGATCGTTTTGTTTTATCAGCGGGCCATGGATCGATGATGCTTTACGCGGTTTTGTATCTGACGGGGTACGAAAACATGACATTAGACCAGCTTAAGAATTTTAGAAAGCTTGGTTCTGAAACACCGGGGCATCCTGAGCATAATCCAGCTTATGGTATTGAGACAACCACAGGTCCTTTAGGTCAAGGTGTTGCCAATGCTGTGGGGATGGCAATGGCAGAGCGATTGTTATCGCACCAATATCCAGAGTTCATGGATCATGATACCTATGTTCTTGCTGGAGATGGTTGCCTCATGGAGGGCATTACTCAAGAAGCTATTAGTTTTGCCGGTCATCAGCAATTGAGCAAGCTAACCCTTTTATTTGATGATAATGGTATTACTATTGATGGGAAAACAGAGCTGGCCATTACGATTGATCATCAACAGTTCTTTGAATCTTGTGGCTGGCATGTTGTGAAGGTTGATGGGCATGATTGTGATGCTATTTATGCAGCCCTGCAAGCAGCCAAAGCTGAGAACCAAAAGCCAACAGCTATTTTGTGTAAAACAGTTATTGGATATGGCGCGCCCACAAAAGCAGGGACAGAGGCTGTTCATGGCAGTCCATTAGGGGCGCAAGAAACAGAATTGCTTCGTGAGGCTTTTGATTGGCCATATGAACCCTTTGAGATTCCAGATGAGCTTAAGCAAAGTTGGGAGGCTATGCCGCATCGGTGTAACGAAGCTTACTCTAAATGGCACAATGCCCTTGAGCTTTTGTCTGATGATCGGCGGGACGATTTTTTTCAAAGACTGAATCGTCAGATAACCTTTGATTCAAAGGCTGATTTTTCTCATACCATGGCAACTCATTTAGAAAATAAAGATATGGCAACCCGCAAGTGCAGTGATGTTGTTTTATCAGACTTGGTTAAATTTGTGCTTGAGCTTATCGGCGGATCTGCAGATCTGACGGGATCAAATAATACGCGTGTGGCAGGGATGATGGCCATACAAGCTCAGCACCCCTTTGGTAATTACATTCATTATGGTATCCGTGAACATGCCATGGCTGGGATTATGAATGGCTTGGCGACTCATGGTGGTTTTATTCCATATGGGGGCACGTTTTTGGTTTTTTCAGATTATTGCCGGGCATCAATCAGGCTTTCAGCATTAATGGGGTTGAGGGTGATATATGTGTTAACGCATGATTCGATTGGCCTTGGCGAAGATGGACCAACGCATCAGCCCATTGAGCAATTGATGAGCTTGAGGCTTATTCCCAATCTTTTGGTGTTTCGTCCTGCAGATTTGGTTGAGACAGCTGAAGCTTGGCAGTGTGCTTTGCAAGAGACATCACGGCCCTCTGCCATTGTGTTGAGCCGACAGAATTTGCCGCAACTCAACAGCTGGCGAGAAAATAATAAATCAAAAAAAGGGGCATATCGGCTTTGTAGTCATAGCTCTGTGATTCAATTCACACTCATAGCTACAGGCTCAGAAGTTTCCCTGGCTCTAGAAGTGTATGAAAAACTCACCGAAGCAGGGTATAAAGGGGCCTTGGTTTCCATGCCCTGCACAGACTATTTCGAGCAGTTAACCCCTGAAGAAAAAACAGAAATTATCGGGGATGAGTCTGTTAAAAAATTTGTTATTGAAGCTGGTACATCAAAGGGATGGGCTTCTATCTTGAATCAAATAGTGACTGTTTTTGGGATTGATACTTATGGTGTTTCTGCGCCTAAAGAGGATGCTTATGGGCATTTTGGACTTACCCCTGATGTGCTTGTAAAAAAAATAAAATCAACATTAGAAGAGTAGGAAAGAGAATATGAAAAAACGAATTGCTATTAATGGTTTTGGCCGTATTGGCCGCTTGGTCTTAAGAGCGCTATTGGAAAGACAGGAATGTGATTTAGAAGTAGTGGCCATCAATGATTTGGCAGATCCAGAAACATCTGCGCATTTGTTGCGTTATGATTCCGTTCATGGTCCTTTGACAGAGAGCTGTACCCTTGAAGGTGAATTCCTTAAAGGGGACGGTTTTTCAATCCGTATGTTGTCAGAACGCGATCCCTCCAAACTGCCTTGGCAAGAGATGAATGTAGATTTGGTGATGGAGTGCTCAGGCATATTCACCAAGAAAGAAAAAGCATCTGCCCATTTAAAAGCGGGCGCAAAAAAAGTTTTGATTTCAGCTCCTTCGCCCGATGCTGACCAGACAATTGTTTATGGCGTGAATGATCACGTTTTGACAGCTCAAGATATCATTGTTTCGAATGCTTCGTGCACGACAAACTGCTTAGCGCCTGTGGCAGCAACCCTGGATCAAACTGTTGGCATTGAATCCGGGTACATGACAACTATTCATGCTTACACTGGTGATCAAAGTCTCATTGACCGGGCACACAGTGATTTGCGTCGTGCTCGGGCCGGGGCTTTATCTCTGATCCCAACATCAACCGGTGCCGCTAAGGCTGTTGGATTGGTTCTTCCACAATTAGAAGGTAAGCTAGATGGCACAGCTATTCGGTTGCCCACAGCCAATGTTTCTCTGGTTGATTTTACGTTTCGCACGCCCGCCAAAACAACTGTAGAGGCAATCAATAAAGCGATGGAAGACGCTGCAAAAGGGCCCTTAAAAGGCGTCCTTGGCATTAATAGCGCGCCGTTGGTTTCAACGGACTTTAATCACAATCCCCATAGTTCTATTTTTGATGTGACTCAAACACAAGTAGTACAAGGCCAGTTCTGCCGCATCCTCTCCTGGTATGATAATGAGTGGGGGTTTTCCAACCGGATGCTTGATACAGCAACAGTGATGACACAGTTAGGATAAGTTCTAGAGCGCCATTCTGCTAGAATATGCCGCGGAACATAAGGGCCTCAGCCATGTGGTCTTGTTTAACCACAGTGCTTTGGGCAAGATCTGCAATGGTTAAAGCCACTTTAATGCTGCGATAATACGTTCGTGCCTATAAATGATATTTTTCAGATGCTTGGTTAAGTATGGCTTTCGCTGGCTCGGAGAGAAAACCAGATTCTTCAATATACCTGTTGGAAATGCGGACATTGGTTTCATAAGGTAAATCTTGAAAGCGTTCCGTTTGTTTAAGACGTGCATTCGCAACCCGTTTGGCTATAACGGGACTTGATTCGCCGCTATCTAGAGAGCTCAAGGCGTGTGGCGTGACCCGATCAACGGTCAAATGCAAATCTATACGGTCCAGAATCGGCCCAGATAAGCGTTGTTGATAAAGTTGAGAACAATTTCTTTGGGGCTGGCATTGTGCTTGTGGTGTGTTGAAGTATCCACATTTACAAGGATTCATGGCGGCAATCAGCTGAAATTTTGCTGGAAATGTAATGTGAGCATTGGCTCTGGCGATAACCGCTTGCCCCGATTCAATGGGCTGACGAAGGGATTCGAGGGTATCTCGAGAATATTCAGGAAATTCATCCATAAAAAGAACACCGTGATGTGCCAGAGAAATTTCACCAGGCCTCACTTTTATTCCACCCCCAATTAATGCCACCTTAGAGGCTGAGTGATGAGGGTTTCTGAACGGGCGTTCTTGAAGCAGTTGACCTTGTTTTAAATGGCCAGAAATACTGTGAATACTAGATATTTCAAGAGATTCTTGCGGTGATAAGGGGGGGAGAATGGAAACCATGCGCTCTGCAAGCATGGACTTCCCAGCGCCGGGTGGCCCATTGAGTAAAACGTTATGCCCACCTGCCGCAGCAATCTCAAGCGCGCGTTTAGCGAGTTTTTGCCCCTTCACTTGTGTGAAAATCAAGTCGTGATTTGATGGGAGGTTTCAATGTTGAAGGCGGCGTTAAAATTGTTTTTTCACCTTTGAGCGTTTGGATAAGCGCTGTTAGCGTAGGCGCAAGCACATACTTTCACTCCTTCTATCCATTGGGCTTCAGCAGCATTATCATGAGGGCATATCATCTTTTTACCATTGTTAAAGGCATACATGGCAATAGGCAAGGCGCCCAAGACCGAACGAATGGATCCATCGAGTTCAAGCTCTCCAACAGCAATAGCATCTGAGATTAAGGTTTTGTCTAAAACGTCCAAAGCTGCTAGCAAAGCAAGCGTAATGGGAAAGTCAAAGTGACTTCCTTCTTTTTGTAGATCAGCGGGGGAGAGATTGATGGTGATTTTTTTTGCCGGAAGCGTAAATCCAATAGAATAAAGAGCGCTGCGAACCCGTTCACGCGATTCGGTGACAGCTTTATCGGGCAGGCCCACAATGTGAATGCCAGGCAGGCCGTTTGCTGCTTGGACCTGAACATCAATAGGCGCAATATCAATGCCTTGAAAAATAGTCGTTTGAATTTTAGCGACCATACCGCACTCTCTTCCTTTTGTTTGAGTTCACTCTCACAAACGTCTAAGAAGCATCCCTTGACTGGTTGATAAAACTAAAAATTAGTAATTAGGTGAATCAAGCGTAATGTAACTTACAACTTTCTCAACCCCTGTTATGCTGCGCGCAGCATTGATAACTTTTTGGCGTATTTGTTCGTTTGGCGCTTTGCCAAGAATATATACAATACCCCGATAAACTTCGTAGGTATAGTCATCTCGCATGATGTCACCCATGACAAGCAGAGACCAGCCAAGCCGTTTTGAAATATAGCTATCGTTCACATAATCTACGGTTGAGCTGTAACTACGTCCAACAATAATATGATTGTAAACTTTTGCTACGGATTTAATATCACAAACCACTTTCTCGGCTATTTGTTTCTCTTTCTCTGTTTTAACAGAGCAGGCGAGTAAAACACGTCCTTCAAAAATGGCGTAACAAACATCCCCAAGGATTTCTATATTTTCTTTAAAGAGGGCATAATCAATTTTATTGCTTAAATCAAAGTCACTCACAGATTTATCGGCTAGAGAAACGCGGCGCGCAGATGAGCACCCCACCAGAAAGCATAAAGCGAGTAAAAAAGGAAGAATTTTGAGTCTGTGTTTAGTGTGCATGATCAATACTAAGAGCATTTAGGTGATGTTTAAGCTGATAGTAACGATTTATTAAAATGACATCAAACCTTATTTGGGCGGTGGGTGGTATGTTGCGTTGATAGGAGGTCGCTGCTTGAGTGATTCTTCTGATTTGTTTGTGTGTAAGGGCGTAGGCACCTTGATGATGATGGGCGCGGTACTTAACCTCAATAAAAATATAAGCGCTCCCTTTTTTGGCAATAAGATCAATTTCTCCATATGGTGTTTTGACTCTGTGAGCGATGATCTTGTATCCGCAAAAGAGCAAATAGCTACTCGCCAGAAGCTCGGCAGCATATCCGCGAAGCCATGGCCAGTATCTTTTTTGTGTGCTTGTTGAAAAAATCTTTTTTAAATGAACAAAGATCATGATTTAATATGACACGGAAATATATAAGCAGGTAGTGAAATAAAATTTATGAGACACAGATCTTTAATCAAACTCGTTCTTTTCTTCTTTTGTCTTTTTTCTTATCAAGCCATTGCTAATCCGAGGATGATGGAAAAAGTTGCTGTTCTGCTCCCCTTGTCAGGTAAAAATGCTAAAATGGGACAAGCTGTTCTCAATGGCATAAAGCTCTCTTATTTTAAGTTTAAACCCTCTACAGTTCTGAAAATTTATGATACGGGGAGTGATCTTGAGAAACTTGATCAATGTCTAAAGGCTATTCGTTTGGATATGATTCAAATTGTTATAGGGCCTATTTTTAAAGAGGATATTGAAGCCATTAGAGAATTTTCATTTTTTGTTCAGCCTTATTTTTTCACCCTTTCAAATCAAGAGGAGCTCTCATCCTCTCATATATTTAATTTTGGTTTAACGCCGCGCCAACAAATTAATTCTTTTGCGACGTCTGGGTATTTATCTGATGACCATATTTCATCAATCAACCTGCTTGCGCCGAAAAGTGAATTTGGATACGCCTGTGCCCAGGCTGCAACAAAGCAAGACCTTTTTTCTTTTCAGGTTCATAACCTTGAAAACGCTCAAGAGGCCCAGAGAATTAAGTTCAATGAGCACTCAAACCAATATTCACTGGTGATCGTAATGGGTTGGGATTTGGAGAGTGTGCCCGTGGCAGCTTACCTAAAAATGGCAAATCCTAATGTTAAACTGACATTCTTAGGAGATTATGATTTTCAAAATCTACAAATCAAAGATGATCCTGTCCTAAAACGAGCACCTCATATCTCTTTTGATAATCGATTGGTTCAGCAATTCACAAAGAATTACCAGAAAAATTATAATGAGCCACCCCATCTTCTTTCTTTTTATGGTTTTGATGTCGCATCGGTTGTGTTTTTAACGCTGAAGAAATCAAATGATGAAGGAAAAGAATTCAGCGACGTGCTTTCACAAACAAGATATCAGGCTACTTCTGGGACGCTAGAGATTAACCCGGAGAATGGTAAAATAGAAAGAGTGCTTCAAATTGTTGCTTAAGGATTTCAGTTTTAAATAAGACCGTCTAGTCCAGATAGAATCATGAGAACCCCAAAAATAAAAATACAAAGAGAAGATACACGATTAATAACCAAGATTAAATCTAACTGATCTTGAGTTTCCAGCTCGGGTATGAGCCATCTTAGGGGAATCAGTAGTTTTTTGAAGGGGCCTTTCATCATCTTTTGGGGTGATAAGTATGTGCCTGCGGCAACCAGCTTGGCAACAATCAAAGAAAGAATCACCCACCAGAGCAAAGCGCCTACAAAGACGCCTAAAGCGAGAGAAATAATACGATAGGATGTTAGCTGATCGTTTAAAATGCCAAATTTTCCAAACATGGCTAGAAACAAGAAAGTTGTCATGGGGCTTAGAAAAGTCATGATCATTGTTGTCCAACAAGCTCGAAACATACTATGGTTTTGTTCATCCATGCCTTGATCAAACTTTATCGACGCGCGTCGAATTTTATTTGCAAGATAGACTAAAAAAACACCGCCAACGAGCTCAAAGTAATGCATGTAGTCTTTGATCCATTGTTCAACAAATGAGGCGCCATATCCGGCTATGATTGTGTAAAATGCATCAGCAATTGAGGCGCCCAGCCCTGTTATGACGCCAGCAAGAAGGCCGTAGGCTGATGCTTGACGGATGCAAAAGATACCGATCGGTCCGATCGGCGCGGCAACAGAGAATCCAATTGCAACGCCTACGTATACATAAAACAATTGAAAATCCATTAGACTATTTTTCCCTAACTTTATCTGATTGGCTTTTTTCAATCAAATGTCGAGTCATATGCTTTTAAAAATTAAAAGAGGGCATTTAAGCCCTCTTTTAATTTATTTTCTTGATGAATTAGCCCGCCAGGGTTGCAAGGAGTAAAATCGCTACAATGTTAATGATTTTAATCATTGGATTAATGGCTGGACCGGCCGTATCTTTGTAAGGATCCCCCACGGTGTCTCCGGTGATTGAGGCTTTATGGGCTTCAGACCCTTTTCCACCATGGTGACCATCTTCTATATATTTCTTAGCATTATCCCATGCACCCCCTCCAGATGTCATGGAGATTGCAACAAAGATACCGGTCACAATTGTACCCAATAGCATGGCACCAATTGCTTCAAATGCCTCTTTATTGCCGGCAAAAGGAAGAAGATGCGCAATAACAACATAAAGAACAATAGGGGCTAATATTGGTAGCAAAGAAGGTAATATCATCTCACGAATCGCTGATTTTGTGAGAAGATCGACAGCCTTGCCATATTCTGGTTTGGTTTCACCTGTCATAATCCCTTTGATTTCTTTGAACTGACGTCTCACTTCAATGACAACCTGTCCACCTGCTCTTCCTACTGCCATCATACCCATGGCTCCAAAAAGATAGGGTAGCATCCCTCCTAGGAAAAGGCCGATCACAACAAATGGATTGGTTAAGCTAAAGTCAAGAGTTAGATCCGGGAAGTAGTGGCTAATATCTTGGTTATAAGCTGCAAATAAAACCAAAGAGGCTAGGGCTGCAGAACCAATGGCATATCCTTTTGTGACAGCCTTTGTTGTATTCCCAACAGCATCCAGTGCATCTGTCACTTTTCGTACTTCGGGCGGAAGCTCAGACATCTCAGCAATTCCTCCAGCATTATCTGTTACGGGACCGTACGCATCGAGCGCAACAATAATACCAGCCAGAGATAACATCGTTGTGGCAGAAATTCCAATGCCGTATAGCCCCCCAATGTGAGCGGAAAACAGGATAGCAATAACAATGACAATAATTGGAAGTGCCGTTGCTTCCATGGAAATGGCTAGGCCTTGAATAATGTTTGTGGCATGCCCGGTTTCAGACGCTTTTGCAACACTTCTAACAGGACGATAACTTGTTGATGTGTAATATTCAGTAATCCAAACAAGAAGGCCCGTTACGGCAAGGCCGATGAAGCTACAGTACGCCATGGTCCAAAAATCAACTTGATGACCTGTCGTTTGTGTCCAAGAGCTATCTCCCATCAGTAGGTGGGTTGCACCAAGAATAAAGACAAACGATAGAATACCACTGGCAATTAAACCTTTGTATAGCGCTTGCATTATATTTTCGTTTTTACCAAGCTTGACAAAGAATGTTCCTAGCACGCTAGCAATAATGCAAGATCCCCCAATGAGAAGAGGATAAACCATTGCTGACTTTTCAATGGCTGCATCGAAAAAGATTGCTCCTAGCATCATGGTTGCAACAATAGTCACAACATAGGTCTCAAATAAATCTGCTGCCATACCAGCGCAATCACCAACATTATCACCAACGTTATCTGCAATAACAGCTGGATTTCTTGGATCATCTTCTGGAATGCCCGCTTCAATTTTCCCCACAAGGTCAGCACCGACATCAGCACCTTTGGTGAAAATTCCACCACCAAGCCGCGCAAAAATTGATATTAAAGAAGCACCAAAACTGAGGCCAACGAGGGCTTCAATCACATACCGGGACGAGTGTTGTTCAGCTAAAATAGAGTAGTAAGCAAAAACGCCTAGAAGCGCCAGACCAACAACGAGAAATCCGGTTACAGCACCAGACTGAAAAGCGATGTTGAGCGCTTTTGTGATGCTTGAGCGTGCTGCTTCAGCTGTTCTGACGTTTGCACGAACCGAAACATTCATTCCAATGTATCCAGCGATTGCAGAGAGGATAGCGCCAATAGCAAAGCCGATGGCAACATGGGCACCTAATGTGAAGTAAATGATGAGGGCAATGACCACCCCTACATATGTAATGGCGCGATACTGACGGTTTAGATAAGCGGCAGCACCTTCTTGAATAGCAAGTGCAATTTCCCGCATTTTGTCAGTGCCTTGTGACTGAGCTAGGATGGATCTAGATACAAAAAAGCCATAGCCAAGGGCAGTGACGCCAGAAATTAAAATAATGAGTGATATGATGTCCATAAGTTCCTCTTTGAAGTATTTTTATAAAATTAGCCTTATCACTTCTGACAAATTTTTCCCATTTCTGCAAGAAGATTTGGTTTATGGGCTGTATTTCCTTCTGTGTACCAGAGTTTTAGGAAAAACATTCGGGGCGATGTGCTCTGGCAATTGTGTTGAGAACGCCGTTAACAAAAACCGTTTCTTTCTGAGAGAAATATGAAGATGAAATATTAACATACTCATTTAGAATGATTTTTGCATCGAGATCCACTGAGCTGATTAATTCATAACAGGCAGCTTGCAAAATGATTTTGAGAATCATTTCAAGGCGATCAAAGTGCCATTGAGGCGGCAGGTTGTTTTTTATAAGCTCATTAATATTTTCCTTGCGTTCAAGTATTCCAAAAAATATGCTTTTGAACAAGTCTGTGTCTGGGGCGGAGAGGTCTTGATGAGACTTATCTGGGAAGTGATAGGATAAAAACTCTTGGTATGTTTGCTCTGGCGTCTGGTTTTGGTTTTCAAGTTGATACAGCGCTTGAATCGCAGAGAGACGGGCAACGGTTTTTTGCTTGTTTGACATGACTGAGGTCTAAGCAGGCTTGTTAGGGGCTAAGATGATATGTAAAAATTTACCATCTGCCTTAAGCGGAAATTCTGCTTTTCCGACTTCCATTAGATCAGCTTCGAACCGTCTGAGCATTTTTTCACCAAGTTCTTTGTGTGCTATTTCTCGGCCACGGAAACGGAGAATTGCTTTGACTTTATTGCCGCTTTCAAGAAAGGCGTAGGCTTTTTTTAATTTGACTTGATAATCATTCTCACCGGTGACAGGTCTAAGTTTTATTTCTTTAACCTCAATAACCTTTTGGTTCTTTTTAGCAGCAGCTTTTTTCTTTTGAAGTTCATACTTATACTTGCCACTATCGAGGATTTTGCAAACAGGAGGGTCTGCATTTGGCGAAATTTCGACTAAGTCAAGGCCAAGGTTTTTAGCTTTCTCAATGCCCTGGATAACGGATACAACGCCGAGCATTTCTCCATTTTGATCGATCAGTCTGATTTTTTCAGCTTTGATTTGATTGTTCATTCGAGGCCCAGTACTGGGTTTGGGGGGAGCGAAACGACTAATGATGTCCTCCTTGGTTTTTAATCATCTTGTTTTCCTTTGGTTTGTATTTTTTCAACCAGTCTAGCCACTGCTGAATCTAAATCAAGAGTATGTGATCCCTGATGGCCTAATTTTCTGATAGAAACTTGATTGTTTTGCGCTTCTCTTGGGCCAAGTACAAGGATATACGGTATCTTTTTTAAGCTATGTTCACGAATTTTGTAATTAATTTTTTCGTTCCGTGTATCAGCTTCGCAGCGAATCCCCGCATCTTGAAGTGTTTTGATCACTATATTTGTGTAGTCATCTTGATCGTTGGTGATGGGTGCAACGATTACGTGAACCGGTGCAAGCCATAATGGGATGTGGCCTGCGTGGTGTTCCAAGAAAACCCCAATAAAACGTTCGAAAGTGCCCAAGATAACCCGATGAAGCATGACGGGTATTTCTTGACTGCCATTTGAAGAAATGTACTTGGCGCCCAGCCGTTCAGGCAAAATAAAGTCTAACTGAAGCGTCCCACACTGCCAGGACCGGCCAATGGCATCTTTGATGTAAAATTCTAGTTTGGGGCCATAAAAAGCACCATCCCCTTCGTTTAGTTCATAGGGAAGCTCCAGGGTATCAATCGCACCTTTAAGCGCATTTTCAGCCTGATCCCAAGTTTCATCGGAGCCAGTACGTTTTTCAGGGCGGTCTGCAAATTTGATGGTGACATCATCGAACCCTAAATCACGATAGACATCAAATAAGAGCTTACAAAAAGCAGCTGTTTCGGATTGAATTTGCGCGGGCGTGCAGAAAATATGGGCATCATCTTGAACCATGGCTCGGACACGCATCAGGCCATGAAGGGCGCCTGAGGGTTCGTATCTGTGACAACAGCCAAACTCAGCCAGTCGAAGGGGCAGATCGCGGTAGCTCTTGATGCCTTGTTTGAACATTTCAACATGACAGGGACAGTTCATGGGTTTAAGGGCAAAGACACGTTCGTCTTCTGTTTGAGTCACAAACATGTGTTCGTGATATTTTTCCCAGTGGCCAGACTTTTCCCATAGTTTTCGATCAAGCAGTTGGGGGGTGTTGATCTCTTGGTAGCCGTTTTTGGATATTTTTTGGCGAATGTAGTGTTGAAGACCTAAATAAAGCTGCCAGCCACGTGGGTGCCAAAAAACAGATCCAGGCGCTTCTTCCTGAAGGTGAAATAAATCCATTTGTTGACCCAGTTTTCGATGGTCCCGCTTTTCAGCCTCTTCCAGGCGATATAAATAATCTTTGAGTTCTTTATCAGTGCGCCAGGACGTGCCGTATATTCTTTGCAGCTGTTCGCGTTTGGCATCACCGCGCCAATACGCCCCAGCAAGCTTCATTAGTTTAAAGGATTTACCAATTTTTTTAGTTGAAGGTGCATGGGGGCCACGACACAGGTCCAGAAAGTCCCCTTGCTTATAAACAGAAATCTCTTCATGTTCCGGCAAATCACGAATCAGCTCAGCTTTAAATATTTCACCAATCGATTCAAAATATTCAATGGCTTTATTACGCGGCCAGACAAATCGCTCTATTTTTTCGTCACGATCGACAATTTCGGCCATTCTTTTTTCAATTTTGACAAAATCTTCTGTTGTGAAGGATTGCTGACGATAAAAATCGTAATAAAAACCATTTTCAATGGCGGGCCCGATGGTCACCTGTGTTTCAGGGTAGAGCTCTTTGACGGCTTCAGCTAGTAAATGTGCTGTATCATGGCGAATCAATTCTAATGCCAAATTATCATCACGGGTGATGATCTTAAAGGTTTCATCAGAGTTGATTGGGCGTGTCAAATCCCACTGTTGATCATTAACAATTACAAATAGAGCCTTCTTGGCGAGGCCTGCGCTAATGGATTCAGCAACTTGAAGCCCGGTTGTCCCTATAGGGTATGAGCGTTCAGATTGGTCCGGAAACGTTAGATTGATCGTGTTATTATTTAAACTCATTATGAAAAATCAATAGCAGCTTACCGTTAGGAAATCAATAATATCAATTGTTGAGTAGGCAAAGACATTAAGTGTGACGGTTGTTTGTTGTGATATTTAACTATCTATAAAAATTTTCTTAAAGATTTAGCCATTTCATCAGGATCTGTTTCGTGATTAAAATGGGTGATAAATTTCCCTTTTGGTGACATGAAATAAACAATGGAGCTATGGTCTATTAGATACTCTGTTGTTTGTGACGATTCAGGGTCGACTTTCGTAGAATAAACGCGATAAGCTTTCTTTGCCTGACCTACCTGTTCTTTTGTGCCTGTTAAGGCAATAAAACTAGGGTGAAAATTTTCCATATAATCATTTAAGTTTTCAGGTGTGTCTCGAGACGGGTCAACGCTAATGAATAAGGGCTGGATCTTTTTACTTTTTGAGCCCAATTTTCCTAGGGCAGCGCTTATATTTGATAGTGCTGTTGGGCAAATATCGGGACAGTAGCTGTATCCAAAATATACTAAGAGGTGTTTATTTTTAAAGTCATGGTTGCTGCGTATTCTTTTTTTCTGGTCTACCAGTTGAAACTCGCCGCCTATCAGGGCATTCTGGCTGTGGCCTGAATCTGAATGCTGAGATGATTTGTGATTGGCAATCCGGTTAAACAAAAAAACCGCACCAAGAGTGACGAGTATCAAAGATAAAATGTGAAGCTTTTTCATAGTCTTAACCATAAAGGAAGCAGCATGGATTGTGAATTCTTTTTTTTTGATTAAAAATATAATTAAATATTATCTTGTATTTATTTATTTACTTGATACTAGTTGTTTATATTTATAGGTTATTAAAATTATGAAGAAGTATATTTTGTTTTTTTGTTTTGGTTTTTATTTGTGAAATTCAATCAATGGATCTAGAGCAAATCGCGGAAGATCAACCCAATCTGAGGCGAGGTATTGAAGAAGTACCTGCAGTAGTGCCTGACAATCAGCCACACTTACTAGTTAGACCCGTGCCAAACTTTCAGGACGTTAATCATGAAATTGACCCTGATCAACAACAAGAAAGATTGCACTTGGAAAGACTGATGGTGCGACTGCAACAGGAATCCATTGAAAAACGCCGACGTGAGAAAAGAGTAGCGCGGTTTGTTAGACCCCGTAATCATGCCCGATTCTAGAACCGCGTTGTGAGATAGGCGTAACAACCGTGCGTTCATTAATCGCTTGCCAGAGGAAGAGCAGCGCGTCAGTCGGTAGAAATATTGCTGCGACTTCTAGAAGATCGCTCCGTTTGGACCTGGAAGATGCTTGTGAGCTTGATAGATCTGCTGAATAAGAGTCTATCAAGATCTATTCGGTGTTGAAACGAGACTGATCGAACTCCATTGTTTACTCATTAATTTATAATTAAATTCTTCGATTTTGGGTGTGCATTTGATAGTATGGCTGAAAATTCTGTGTGAAAAATGTCGTTTCTATCTAGACGTATTCAAAATATCAAGCCATCTGCTACATTATCAGTGACGCAAAAAGCAAATGAACTTCGTGCTGCGGGTATTGATGTCATAAGTCTGAGTGCTGGAGAGCCTGATTTTGACACGCCAGACTTTATCAAGAAAGCAAGTTATGAGGCTCTTGAAAAAGGAGCCTCAAAGTATACGAACATTGACGGGCTTGTTGAGTTAAAGAAAGCCATTCAAAAAAAATTTTCATCTGAAAACCAAATTAATTATGAGCTTAACGAAATCATGGTGAATCCAGGAGTTAAGTTCGGTATTTATGCGGCAATGATGGCAACATTAGATGAGGGTGATGAAGTTATTATCCCGACACCCTATTGGCCTTCATACCTTGATATTGTGGTTGTTGCGGGCGGCACCCCGGTTGAAGTGTTTTGTCCGATTATGAAATTAACGGCTGATCAACTTGAAAAAGCCATAACACCAAAAACAAAATGGCTCCTGCTTAATTCACCCAGCAATCCAAGTGGGGTTGTGTATTCCCGCGAGGAGTATGAGCAGATTGCTGCAGTCCTTCGAAAGCATCCGCATGTTCATATTCTCTCTGATGAAATATACGAGCACCTTGTGTATGAGGGGGTGCGTTTTTACAGCTTTGCCCATGTTGCTCCTGACCTAAAAGACCGCACCTTAACTTTGAATGGTGTATCCAAAGCCTATGCCATGACAGGGTGGCGGATTGGCTATGCAGCTGGGTCTGTATCTCTCATTAAAGCCATGTGTAAATTACAGTCACAAAGCACCTCAAACCCAACAACAATTAGCCAACATGCTGCAATAGAGGCATTAACTGGTCCTCAAGATTGCCTGACTGAGTTTCGCGACACTTATGCTCGAAGAAGAAAGTTGATGGTTGATATGCTTCAGCAAATTAAAGGGTTTTCGTGTCAGGTCCCTGAAGGAGCTTTTTACACGTTTCCAGATATTCATGCGCTGATGGGTTTAAAGACACCCCAAGGTAAAACGTTGTCTTCTGATATTGACGTGAGTGAATATTTACTTGAAGAGGCAAGAGTTGCAACTGTGCCAGGATCAGCTTTTGGTCAGCCTCATCATTTGCGCCTTTCTTTTGCAACCAGTGATATTATCATTGAAAAAGCCCTGGATCGAATCAAGCAAGCAATCGAACAGTTACATAATTGATGTCAGTAGATACGCCCTCAAGTATAACTAAAGCAGAAATTCCTGGGCACATTCGTGGACTGAACGCCCCCCAAAAAGAAGCCGTCGAGCACCTTGAGGGCCCCTTGCTTGTGCTAGCTGGGGCTGGAACAGGTAAAACACGTGTTCTTGTTCACAGGATCAACCATATCTTTTTTGAAGGGCGGGCATGGCCCTCAGAGGTGTTAGCCGTCACCTTTACCAACAAAGCTGCTAATGAGATGCGCACACGGGTTATGGAGCACTCTGGTCAAATGTCATCAGGTCTTTGGCTCGGTACTTTTCATTCAATCAGTGTGAGAATCTTAAGGCGTCATGCAAATCTCATGGGGTACTCTGAAAGATTCAACATTATTGATACAGATGATCAATTGAGGCTGATTCGTCAGATTTTAAAGGACTCAAACCAAACCCATAGTAAAGAAGTTTGTAAACAATTTCTTGGCCACATTGAAAGCTGGAAAGATCGGGGGCTGATACCTGAAAAAGTGAGCTCGAGCCATTTGGTGAGTGATGTGCATGAGCAAGCTTTGTTTATTTACAAAACCTATCAACAACGGTTGATGGCGCTTGATGCAATGGATTTTGGAGATTTGATTCTTAACTGCTTGACCCTTTTTCAAACCCAGCCAGAAATCCTAAAAGAGTATCAAGAACGATTTAAATATATCTTGGTTGATGAATATCAAGATACCAATGTGGCGCAATATTTATGGGTTCGTATTTTAGCTCAAAAGCATCAGAATCTTTGCTGTGTGGGAGATGATGACCAATCTATTTATGGTTGGAGGGGCGCAGAGGTTGCCAATATTTTACGTTTTGAAAAGGATTTTCCTGGTACCAAAGTCGTCAGGCTGGAGCAAAATTACCGCTCGACTTATCATATACTGGCTGCAGCTTCAGCCTTAATTTCTAAAAACCAGCAAAGACTTGGAAAAACTTTGTGGACAGATGATGAAGGTGGCGAAAAGGTACATATTAAGAGCGCCTGGGATGCCAAAGAAGAAGCAAGGTGGATCGCAGAAGAAATTGAAGATCTGCAGCGTCAAAAAATAGACCTTTCTTCCATTGCGATATTGGTGCGTGCGGGTTTTCAAACACGTGAATTTGAGGAATGCTTTTTACAAATGGGGATTCCTCATCGTATTGTGGGCGGGTTCCGTTTTTATGAGCGCCAAGAAATTAGAGATGCTTTGGCTTACCTGCGCTTGATTGCCCATGATAAGGATGGTTTGGCCTTTGAGCGCATTATTAACGTGCCGAAGAGAGGGATTGGCACAGCAACGCTTCAGAAAATTCACACTTGCGCGCGTGAGAAAAATTGTTCTTTTTCTGATGCAGCGCAAAACCTTCTAGAAACAGAGCAATTAAAAGGAAAAGGGGCTGATAAGCTTCGTGAATTTTTCAGTCAGCTAGAGAACTGGCGTTCTTTTGCTTTGAATAATCCGTTGCCTGAGTTGGTGGCGCATGTGATGAAATCATCAGGCTATCAAGCGTATTGGCATCAGCAAAACAGCCTTGAATCTCGGGGGCGTTTAGAAAACATCCAAGAGCTGATTCGCGCTGTTAAGGACTATGAAACCCTTGATGATTTCCTGGAGCACGTTAGTCTGGTCATGGAAAATGTTAAGGGTATTGATCAAAGCAATGTAACAATCATGACTATTCACAGCGCTAAAGGGCTTGAGTTTGATTATGTCTTTCTCTCTGGTTGGGAAGAAGGTGTTTTTCCATCTGAAAGAAGTCGGTTGGCCAATGACTTAGAGGAAGAGCGTCGCCTTGCTTACGTGGGATTAACGCGCGCACGAAAAAAAGCCTTTATTTCTTTTGCTCTGAATAGACACTTTTTTGGTCAATGGAGTTCTAATCCACCTTCAAGGTTTATTCGAGATTTGCCGCAGGAGAATATTTTGGAGTTACCTGCGTCCTTTCAGCGGCTTAAGGGTGGTATTTCATCAGGAAAGATTCATACTCATCAAAAATTCAGCATCGGGGAGCGCGTCTTCCATGTTAAATTTGGATATGGGTTGATTACCCATGTCTCAGGTGCTCAAGTCGATGTGACATTTGATTGTACGGGGCCCAAAAAAATTCTTGAGGAATTTTTAAAAAAAACAACATAAGGAGAGTTCTGTGCAGTCTCAACCACGTCATTCAGATCGGATTTGGTCATTATTTATAAAAGTAAATGCAAACCAGATCCCACACTATCAATGTGCTTTTGAGGGATTGAATGCATCGCTGGCATGGTCTCATGATGCAACAGGGCCCGAAAAACAGCTTGAAGTTTTGCTTGCGCCAGATGAAAGACATGTAAGCGCTCAAAGTGTTAGAGAGACTGTTCAATCTCTTCTTGAGTCTTTTGATCTTCCATTTGAAGAAGTGAGCCTTAAAGAGCGCCCCACCAAAAACTGGCTGGCTGAAAATCGTAAGCAGTTTCCTCCCATCACCTGTGGCCAATTTTTTATATATCCTAGTTTTTATGAAGAGAGCTTGCCAAAAGACCATTTGACCATTCAACTTAATGCAGCGATGGCGTTTGGCAGTGGTGAGCACGAAACGACCAAGGGGTGCTTACATGGCCTTTTGCGGCTTGCAGAGAAACACTCTTTTAAAAACATTTTAGATTTAGGATGTGGCTCTGGGATTTTAGCCATTGCAGCAGCTAAGCTTTGGCCAGCATCTTCTGTGTTGGCAGCAGACTTTGATCATTTTGCCGTTAAAACAACCCAAGACAATGTCCAAACAAACCAAACGCCCCGTGTGCAAACGCTTTTCTCAGATGGCTTTCAATCGATTGAGATAAAGGACTTTGATTTAATTATTGCGAATATTCTAGCAGGTCCGTTGATCACCCTGGCGCCAGAAATTTATGCGCACTGCGCAGAAGATGGGAGGGTTATTCTATCGGGTCTTCTGAACTGGCAAGAAAGAGATGTTGCTTCTGCATATGAAAAAGCTGGGTTTGAATTACTTGAAAATTTTGTTGTTAAAGAGTGGGCCACGCTTGTTTTTTCAAAAATAGCAAAATAATCATGACCTTTTCAAAACTGGAAAACCTGAGAAATTCGATGAGGAATGCGCATCTTGATGCCTTCCTTGTCCCAATGACCGACCGATTTCAAAATGAATATCTGCCGGAAGATCAAAGAAGAATTGCATGGCTGACAGAATTTTCTGGGTCTGCGGGATATGTCATCGTAACTGTACATCAAGCGGTTCTTTTTGTTGATAGCAGATATACAGAGCAAGCACATCAGCAGGTTGATTTAAAAGAAATACACATCAATTCATTAAGATCAGGTGCAATCACAAGCTGGCTATGTTCTGAATTAGACATGAATGCGCGCATTGGGTTTGATCCTTGGCTTCATTCTATTAATGAAATAAAGCATTTAAAAAAAGTATGTGCCAAGAAGAATCTTAGCTTCATTTCGTTAGCTCAAAATCCCATCGATCAAATGTGGATTGACCAGCCAAAGCCAAATGGGAAGCCAGCTTACATGCTTGATTTATCAGAATTTGGGGCACCAACATTTGAAAAAATAGGACAACTGATCAGTGTTTTGATAAAGAGAGGCGTTGATTGCCCAGCCCTTATTTGTGATGTGACTGCGAGTAATTGGCTTTTGAATATGCGTGGTTATGACTCACCCTATACCCCTGTTTTTTTTTAACTATACCCTGATCACGGAAAAGGGGGCAGTAGAGGTTTTTACCAATCTAGAGCAAGTTTCAGAAAGGATCCAATGTATCTTGAAAGAAAAGGTGCTATTCCGTGATTGGGCTGAATTTGAGGTGTCTTTAAAAAAGCATAAAAAACTATATCTTCCCTCTGAACATGTGCCCGAGGCGATTAGAGAAAAGTGTGAAAAAAATGATGTTTTTTATACGTTGGGGGATGATTTTTACAGCGCTAGCAAAGCGCAAAAGAATAAAGTTGAAATAAATAAGATGCGCGAATGCCACATGATTGATGGGTTGGCTGTTACGCGCTTTCTTTATTTTCTGCAAACGTTGACATCTTTTGATGATATTACAGAACTTTCAGCTGCTAAAACTTTAGAAGATTTTCGTAAAAAGTCACAACAGTATTTGAGTCCTAGTTTTTCAACAATTTCGGCACTGGGAGAACATGCTGCTTTGCCGCATTATATGCCATCTGAAAAAACAAATGCTTCCCTTAGAAAAGACATGGTTTATTTGTTTGATTCAGGCGGTCAGTATACCAATGGAACAACGGATATCACCCGCACGATATTCCTTGGGGACAATCCTAGCCCATTACTCAAAAAGCATTATACACTTGTTTTAAAAGGCCATATCGCCCTTGCCAGGGCGCATTTCCCCAAAGGCACGAGTGGAGTTCAGTTGGATGTTTTGGCCCGACAATTTTTATGGAAAGAAGGATTGGATTATGGACATGGAACTGGGCATGGTGTTGGTTATCGGCTCAATGTTCACGAAGGGCCTCAGTCTATCAGACCGCGGGCACAGAATCAACCACCACTAGTTGAAGGTGTGGTTTTAAGCAATGAGCCAGGGTATTATCAAAAAGGTGCGTATGGCATCCGCCTAGAAAATTTAATGGTTGTTGAAAAGAGTTTAGTAAACCAAGATTTTTTATGTTTTGACACCCTTTCTTTGGCACCATTTGATAGAATTTTGATTGATGAAGCCATACTTACTCAAGATGAAAAAGAGTGGGTTAATGCCTATCACCAACAGGTTTTTAAAACACATAGAGATTTTTTGAGCGGTACTGAGAAAGGTTGGCTTCAGCACATAACTGTACCGATTTTATAACCCGTTAACGTCTTATTTTTTAAGCTTTTGATCGGCTTTTTCATCACTAAGCCATATACCTTCTTCAACAAATGTTTGCTTTTGTAACGCGGCGCGTTGACCACAATAAGAATGGGGAAGATTTGAGGCTTGAAGAAAATGGAAGCCTTTAAACAAGATGTTTTGGGACTTACAATATGTTTGTAAATCCAAAATTTGTTCAAGTCGATCATCAACGAATCTAATTTTTTCCGGTTTTGTGTTTCGCCTTTTTATAAGGGCATCCAGAGTTTGACTTTTGGAATGCCCCCCGGTGAACAGAGCTCCTTGATAGAGAGTGGCTGCATTCACATGCTTTTCTTGAATAAGAATTTCAGCCTTGTCACTAGGAGTGTTAGGATAGAATGACACACCAAGATCGTTTAATTCTGTTAAACGCCACTCTTCAACCGATTCAATGGACCCAAAAGAACCGGTATCCATTTTGGTCAGAGCTAAAACTGTTTTTTCGCTTTCTTGATATTTCTTCAAAATTTCAAGCCACAAAGGATCAACTAATTCTACGTCACGATGCAGTCTGAAAGCGCTCAGAAATTGTTGGAATAGCTGCGTCTGTTCTGGACCATTTTTTTTGACTTTCTTTTTAAAGTCATCAATGACTTCAGCAAAAGGATTTAATTCTTTGGGGGCCCTGAAAACGCTATCTTTGGGATGGATAAGCGTGCCATCAACATCTAGGAGTAGCCAGCTTTGATGATCTTCAGGCAGAAGATCATCATAAATTTCAAAGAGGGTATTAGCCTTTATAATTGATGTCATTTAATTGTTTGTAAGTATTTCTCAGCATCCAGCGCAGCCATACAGCCTTGACCAGCAGCCGTCACTGCTTGACGATAAACTTTATCTTGAACATCACCAGCTGCATATATACCTGGAATTTCTGTTTGGGTTGTGCCGGGCTTAACGTTTAAGTAGCCAGTTTCATCCATGGAGAGGATTTCTTTGAAGAGCTCTGTCTGAGGTGTATGACCGATAGCAATAAAAACACCATCGATATCTTCAGTGCGTATATCTCCTGTTTTGACATTTTTTAATTTTATCCCAGTGACTTTTTTCGGATTCTCGTCACCGATGATTTCTTCAACCTCATGATCCCAAATCACTGAAATTTTATCATGAGAGAGTAGCCGTTTGGCTAACATTTTTTCTGCTCTGAGTTGATCGCGCCGATGTACGAGCGTTACATGAGAGGCATGGTTGGTCATATACAAAGCCTCTTCAACGGCTGAATTTCCGCCACCTATAATCATTACTTTTTGATTTTTGAAAAAAAAGCCATCACAGGTTGCACATGCAGAAACACCATGCCCTTGAAATTTTTTTTCAGAAGGAATATCAAGCCATTTAGCCTTGGCGCCAGTAGATATAATAACACTGTCGGCTGTATATGTTTTGCCACCATCTGTTTCAACGACAAAAGGACGATTGGAAAAATTAACTTTACTGACCATATCATGGACAATCCGAGTGCCAACATTTTCGGCTTGTTTTTTCATTTGCTCCATGAGCCAAGGGCCTTGAACGACGGATTCAAATCCAGGGAAGTTTTCTACATCCGTTGTAATCATCAGCTGTCCACCAGGCTCATAGCCAGCAATTTGTATCGGCTCTAGGCCAGCCCGTGCAGCGTAAATGGCAGCTGTGTAGCCCGCAGGACCACTGCCAATGATGATAATTTTTGCATGATCAGATGCATTCATATGTAACTCCTATAACTTCCTAAAACATAGGGCAAACCTTGTCTTTTGTCTACAGAGAGAGGCGCCCTAAATTACTTTTTCAATCTTGGAGAGAAACATGATACAAATGACGTAAATTTTTAACGGAGTTTTTTTGGTGTCAACTGTTCAAGAGCAAATTAAAAATCTGATTGAAAGCCATGATGTTGTCCTTTTTATGAAAGGGCAGAAGGACTTTCCTCAGTGTGGTTTTTCAAGTGTTGTTTCTCAAATTCTTCAACGATTGAACGTTGAATTTCATGACGTCAATGTGCTGGAGGATATGGAAATTCGAGAGGGGATTAAAGTCTATTCTGATTGGCCGACCATACCCCAGCTTTATGTTAAAAAAGAGTTCATCGGGGGTTGTGATATTGTCCGAGAAATGTATGAATCTGGGGAACTGAAAGAAGTTCTGGAAAAATAATTGACTATTGAAGGATTAAAAAATGGCTTGTGATATTTCTCCAGAAAATCAAAGTGAAATTCGTATTGCAAAGGTTCGAAGGCTGCGAGAAGCCGGGCAAGAGCCCTACGCTTACCTGTTCAAAAAAAGCCATGGTCTGGATCAGCTTCAGGAGATGTACCGTGATCTTGCCAATGAACAGGTTACAACAGACTCTGTTATCGTTGCAGGCCGTATCATGGCCATTCGTAATAGTGGTATGTTTATTGTTTTACAGGATAGTCATGATCAAATTCAGATTTTTTCTCATAAAAATAATTTAACTGAAAGTCAGTTAAATGCCATTAAGGATTTGGATTTGGGAGATTGGATTGGAGTTCAGGGAATTGTTCGGCGTACGCCACGTGGGGAGCTGACTATTAACGCTACCGATGTGACGCTTCTTTCAAAGGCACTCCAGACACTTCCTGATAAATATCATGGTCTAACGCATATTGAGACAAGATATCGTCAACGTTACCTGGACTTGATTGTAAATCAAGAAAGCCGCGACCGTTTGAGGGTGCGCTCAATGTTGATTCAGAAAATGCGCCAAGAACTGTACAAGCGAGATTTTATAGAAGTGGAAACACCCATGCTTCATACCATCGCTGGTGGAGCAGCAGCAAAGCCTTTTTGTACCTATCACAATGCTTTACATGCTGATATGTTTTTGCGGATTGCCCCTGAATTACATCTTAAGAGACTTATTATTGGTGGGTTGTCAGAGCGCGTATTTGAGATTAACCGTTGCTTTCGAAACGAAGGTCTCTCCCCCAAGCATAATCCAGAGTTTACAACGCTGGAGCTTTATCAGGCTTATGCTGATTATCAAGATATGATGGATTTAACGGAGACATTGATTGCGTATCTTGCATCAGAAGTCTGTGGCTCAGCTCAAGTAACATATGGAAATCATCAGATCAACTTGGCGGCTCCTTGGCGGCGCATGTCAATGGCAGAGCTCGTTGCCGAAAAAACAGGCATTGATTTCCTTAAAATTCAAAGTGATGATGAGGCGCGTAAGGCTGTGATGAGTAAGGGATTTGCTTCTAAACCCTCGGAAACTTGGGGTATTTTGTTGGCGCGTTTATTTGAGGAAACGGTTGAAGATGATCTGATTCAGCCGATTCATGTAACAGATTTTCCGCTTGATGTTTCACCACTTGCCAAGCGTCATCGCACGGATGCACGCCTAACAGAGCGGTTTGAAACATATGTCAATGGTTGGGAAATTGCCAATGCTTTTTCTGAATTGACAGATCCTATTGACCAGAAAGAGCGGTTTGAAAAACAGGTTGCAAACAAAAATGCCGGCGATGAAGAGGCGCATCCAATGGATGAAGATTTCATTAAAGCACTGGAATATGGGATGCCACCAACGGGAGGCCTTGGTATTGGTATTGATCGTCTGGTCATGCTGTTAACAAATGCATCAAGCATTCGCGATGTTATTGCCTTTCCAACCATGAAACCAATTAAAAAAGGCGAACAAAAGTCATGAGCCGTCGCACTAAAATTGTTACAACGATTGGTCCTGCATCAAGCTCAATGGAGATGATTGAGCGATTCTTCGATCTAGGTGTTAATGTGTTTCGTTTGAATTTTTCTCATGGAACGCACCAAGATCACTTTGATGTGGTTAAGAAAATTCGCACAGTCGAAAAGCATAAAAATAAGATTGTTGCAATTTTAGCTGATCTTCAAGGGCCAAAGCTCAGAGTCGGCAAGTTTAAATCTTCGCCAATTTCTCTGAAAGAGGGGCAACAGTTCAGACTTGATCTTGATTCTGAACTGGGAGATCAAAATCGTGTGCCTTTCCCTCATCCTGAAGTTATCGAGAGTTTAGATGTGGGGCATCGTTTGTTATTGGATGATGGAAAAATTCGATTGCGTGTGACCCGTGTCAACGATCAATCCATTGAGACAATTGTTGAGGTGTCAGGCCAGCTTTCAAATAATAAAGGTGTCAATATTCCAGATACCAATTTGAAAAAATCTGCATTGACTGAAAAAGATCTCAAAGATATTGAATTCATTAAAACGCTTGATGTTGATTATGTTGCACAGTCGTTTGTGCAATCAGCTTTAGATGTGAAGGCTCTACGTGCTCTTATTGGTAATCAGTATAAAATTATTGCCAAAATTGAAAAGCCACAGGCGCTTTTAGAAATTGACGAAATAATAACCATCTCTGATGGAATCATGGTAGCCCGGGGCGACTTAGGTGTCGAAATGGACCTGGCTCACGTTCCTATTACGCAAAAATCTCTCGTTGCCAAAGCTCGTGAAAATTATAAGCCCGTGATTGTTGCAACTCAAATGCTTGAGTCTATGATACAAGCTTCAACCCCAACACGTGCAGAGGTTTCTGATGTGGCCAATGCCGTTTTTGATGGCGCCGATGCCGTTATGCTCTCAGCTGAGTCAGCAGCCGGTCAGTATCCAAGCGAGGCTGTGTATATCATGTCTCAAATTCTTGAAGCCACCGAGTCAGATCCAATCTATCAAACATCGATGATGGATGTGAAAGGTGAGCCTGTTCTTCCAAGTCAAGCCATGGCAGCAGCTGCGCATCATTTGGCAGAGAATATGCAAGCGTGTGCTATCATTTGTTCAACTCTAACGGGTGCGACGGCTCTTCGGGTGGCTCACTTTCGAGGGCATATACCTATTTATGCGATGACGCCTGACATGAAAACAGCACGGTCTTTGTCTTTGATTTGGGGAGTGTCTTCTGTCATGTGTCAGGGCCACGATCGATTTGATCAGTTCATAGATGAAGCATTTTCTTATATTTTGAAGCAAAACATTGCCTGTTCAGGTGACAAGGTGATTGTCACAGGGGGGAGCCCGGTTGGTCGTGCGGGCCAAACAAATTTGATTCAAGTCCTGGAAATAGATTAGAGCTCTATGAAAAAAACACCTCATAAAAATGATTGGATATATGGTGTCCATGCGTGCTTAGGGGCTCTTAGAAACTCAAAGCGTCTATGTCATGGTCTTTATACAGATCTATCTTTTTCTGATTTAGAGATTTTGGAACAGGCAAAAAAAAGAAAAATCCCCATCCACAAATGTGATGTCAAATCATTTGAACATAAATTGCCTCCTGGCGCTGTCCATCAAGGAGTTGCACTGAATGTCGATCCACTGCCTCTGTCCCATTTGCCTGAAGTTATTGAAAAATTTCCCGAAAGGGGAATGGTGTGCGTCTTGGATCAAATCACGGATCCTCAAAATTTAGGAGCAATCATCCGCTCAGCTGTTGCGTTTGGCGTTCGGGCGTTAATACTCCCTAAGCATCAATCGGCACCGATAACTGGAACTGTGGCAAAAGCGGCTTCTGGGGCTTTGGAGCTGATATCTCTTTGTCAGGTCAGCAATCTTGACAGCGCTTTGGATGCTCTGAAGAAAAATAATTTTTGGGTTTATGGTTTAGATGAGGCTGGCGAAGAAATGGAGACAATAGACTTTCCAGAGAGGGTGGTTGTTGTCCTTGGAGCAGAAGGAGAAGGGCTTAGAAGATTAACAACGGAAAAATGCGATCAACTGATTAAAATCTCAACAGCGGCAGATTTTAGCACCCTTAATGCCTCAAATGCTGCAGCAGTTGTCATCCATCAATGTTTCATAAAAATGGGACTTGGCCAATGATGATAGCTGTTCTTCTATCTTTAGCGAGCTACCTTTTGGGCTCTGTGCCAACGGGGTTCGTTTTGGTGTCCCTATTGCACGGCAAAGATATTCGTAAGCAGGGATCTGGTAATATAGGGGCAACCAATGTTTGGCGAAGCTATGGAGCGACTCTGGGTATTTTAACTTTTGTGATCGATGCCTTGAAGGCGGCAGCGGCCATATTTTTAGTTCAGGGCTTCTGGCCAGATGTAAGCTATAAATTATTATTTTTCATCGGCTTTTTTGCCTTTCTAGGGCATGTTTTTTCTCCTTGGCTCAACTTTAAGGGAGGCAAAGGAATTGCAACACTTTTTGGATGGATGCTTGCCTGGAATGCATGGATTTTCATCGGGATGGCAGCAGTATGGAGCTTTATATACCTTCTTTTAAGGCACTCATTTATCGCGGGGCTTGCTTGTGCAACTTATGTAGCTATTGGATCTATATACTTTTGTTTTAGTGTGGAGATTGCTATAGGATCGCTGCTTCTTTGGTCGATTGTTTTATATCGTCATCAGAAAAATATTCGTGACTACATGAGAAAAAGGGCAAATGTGTGACTAGCAGTTGTTCCTATGTCTTAGCCATTAGCCAAACACCACGCATTAGGCCTGTGACATTTTCTGCGCTTTTGGAAGAGCACCAGTCAATTGAAGCGGTTTATCAATATTTGATAGATGAACCTAAATACAAAATCAAACCAGATCTCAAGGCTGCCGAGGATATGCGCCTCAGAGCACAAAAAGAGAAGGTTGAAGTATGCACACTCTTAGATGTTGACTACCCAGATTTGCTTTCCTCGGTCAGGGATGCGCCCCCTGTTTTGTTTCTAAAAGGCAACCGTGCTTTGCTTGCCAAAAACCAAATTGCCATCGTTGGAGCCAGGCAAGCATCCATCGCAGGGCAAAAAATAGCTTATTCCATATCCTTGCACTTGACCTCTTCTGGATATTCAACGGTTTCTGGTTTTGCCAGAGGGATTGATTATTCAGTACATAAGGGAGCGCAAGATCATGGATCCATTGCTGTTTTTGCTGGCGGTATTGATCAAGTCTTTCCTCCCGAGCATATCAAATATGTGGATGAATTTTTAGAAACAGGCCTCATTATTAGTGAAATGCCTCTGGGTCATAAACCGGTTCAACAGAATTTTCCTAGGAGAAATCGAATTATTTCTGATTTATCGAGGGCCGTGATTGTTGTTGAAGCAGCGTATCAATCAGGCTCTTTACTCACGGCTTCATATGCACTGGAGCAAGGAAGGGAAGTGGGTGCTGTGCCAGGATCTCCACTGGACCCAAGATGTAAGGGAAGCAATAAACTTTTGCGCGAAGGCGCTCATTTCATTGAAAATGCCTGGGATGCGATGGATTTGCTCGGAAATTCGGATAGAGTTGAGCAAAAAAAAAGATTGCTCTGATGAGAATGCTGTGACAAATACATCAGCTACGACAAACATTGATCTTGAAGAGACCATTATATCTTTGCTAGGTTACTCCCCAACCGAGATTAATGAGTTGCTAAACCAGATTCCGGCCCAAGCGCATGAAGCACTTGGAGTCATTAGTGCTCTTGAGCTGGCCGGTAAAATCGTAAGGGGCGCAGGCAATGAAATTTCATTGAGGCCACCGCTGTAAAGAGGAGCAGTTAAATTTATGAAATTGGTTATTGTTGAGTCCCCAGCAAAAGCAAAAACAATTGAGAAGTATTTAGGTCCAGGCTTTAAGGTATTAGCATCTTATGGTCATATTCGTGACTTGCCCTCTAAAGTAGGGTCTGTGGACCCTGACAAAGACTTTAAAATGGTCTGGGAAAATTCATCTTCTGCTACTAAAGCAATGAAAGAAATTGTCCAAGCGGTGCAAAAATCTGATGCTCTTTATTTAGCGTCAGACCCTGATCGTGAGGGAGAGGCTATTTCATGGCATGTTCTAGAAGCTCTTAAACAAAAAAAACTGTTAGATAAGGTTGAGGTGCACCGTGTTACCTTTAACCAAATCACTAAAAAAGCGGTTTTAGATGCCGTTGCCAATCCTCGTGAAATCAATCAAGAGCTTGTTGATGCATATCTGGCAAGGCGGGCCCTTGACTATCTTGTTGGGTTCAATCTATCTCCCGTTCTGTGGCGGAAGCTGCCAGGGAGCAAATCTGCCGGGCGCGTTCAATCAGTTGCCCTAAGATTGATCACATCACGAGAAGCAGAAATAGAGAGTTTTGTTCCTCAAGAATATTGGTCGGTTATTGCCGATTGTCAGACGGAAGTGCCTGAGGATTTTCAGGCCCGTGTTACACATGCACTCAAAAAGAAATTAGATAAATTAGCAATTGAGAATCAAGCTCAAGCCAAAGAAATTGTCAAAGGCCTTGAGAAACAGGCCTTTACTGTTAAGGCTGTTGAAAAAAAACAAGTCAAAAGATCTCCTCAACCACCCTTTACAACGTCAACGCTGCAGCAGGAATCTGTTCGTAAGCTTGGATTTTCATCAAGTAATACCATGCGCGTTGCCCAAAAGCTCTACGAGGGGATTAATATTGGAGGGGAAACGGTCGGGTTAATCACCTATATGCGTACGGATAGCATTGCCATGGCAGGAGAGGCCATACAGTCATGTCGGGAGCAGATTCAGGGCCAGTATGGAGCCCGCTATGTCTCTGGTCAGGTACGGCAATTTAAGTCAAAAGTTAAAAATGCTCAAGAAGCGCATGAGTCTGTACGACCAACAGATTTTTCAAGAACCCCAGAGCAAATGAAGCCTTATCTTGATGCGTACCAACTGAAGCTTTACAGCTTGATTTGGAAGCGTGCAATCGCTTCACAAATGGCTGATGCACAAAAGGAACAGATGAGCGTTGATATCATTTCGGGCGATGAGCAATATATTCTTCGAGCGAATGGATCGCGAACCGTGTTTGATGGATTTCTCAAAGTTTATGAAGAGGGATCCGATCAGGAAAAAGAAAAAGAAAATCAACTGCCCAACTTAAAACAGGGGCAAAAAATTGCTCTCAAGGAAATCCATCCCAAGCAACACTTTACGCAACCCCCGCCTCGTTATACAGAGGCATCACTTGTCAAGCAGCTTGAGGAAATCGGAATTGGGCGCCCCTCTACCTATGCCACGATCATTTCTGTTCTGCAAAACCGAGAATATGTTTGCCTTAAAAATAAACAATTCATTCCTGAAGAGCGCGGGCGGTTGGTTGCAACCTTTTTAGAACATTTTTTCCAAAAATATGTTGAGTATGACTTTACAGCTCAATTAGAGGAGGAGCTAGATTCAATCTCCACAGGAAAATCTGATTGGAAATCGGTACTCGAAAAATTTTGGATTCACTTCCATAAGGTTGTTGATGATACCAAAAGTCTAAAAAATTCAACCGTTCTTGATGTGCTTGATCAAGAGCTTTCAAAACACTTTTTCCCAGATGATGAGCGGGCGTGTCCGAAGTGTAAAACAGGAAAACTTCATTTGAAGGTTGGAAAATATGGCGCTTTTGTTGGTTGTGAACAGTATCCAGAGTGCACCTATATTCGAAAAGAGGTAGAAGAAAGTACCATGGAAGATAACGGCAAAAAAGAAGATGCTTCTATTGAAGAGTATCCAAAGATTGTGGGGCAGGACGAAAAAGAGGATGATATTTACCTAAGAAAAGGGCCATATGGCTTTTATCTTCAAATTGATAAAAAACAGCAAGACCCTAAAGATAAGAGCAAGCCGAAGAGGGCAGGACTTCCAAAAGGGATGAATCCAGCTGAAGTTGATCTAAAACAGGCTTTAGATTTGTTAAGCTTGCCAAAAACAATCGGACAACACCCTAAAACAGGCGAGGATATTGTTGTGGGCATTGGTCGCTATGGTCCCTTTGTTAAATACCAAAATAAGTTCCATTCTATAAAAAATAGGTCTATCTTATCAGTAGATATACCTTATGCAGTTGAAGTCATTGAAAAAAGTCCAAAAAAATAACTCTGTGCTGAACAAAAAAAATAGCGCTGAGAAAAAATCAGATACAAAAAGCTATGAATCTTTACTGAAGGAAGTGGAGATTCTTATTAAAAATCTTGGATATTTTCCAGATAAAAGAGAAATAGCGCAACGCTTAAATATTAAAGGTGTTAAAGCACGCCAAGATCTGAAATCAATTATAAAATCTCTTAAAAAAGACACATTAAAAAAACAATCCCTCCGTCAGAGGGTGTTTAGGATTGTTGAGTTTGATGATGCGAACAGTCCTTTGGTTGTGGCTGTATCTTTGGGGGTCGAGTATGCTCCCAATAATCTTCATAAATACACTGTCTCTTCATCTTCAATAAAACAGTTTCAAAATGCACAGGTTGATGATGTTTTTTATGGGGCTGTTTTACCGGATCAAACAGTTCAGTTTATTCGATGGGATACTAAGAAAGATGCTAAAGATCTTATCTATGGCCTCATTGCAAAAAACAAGGATCAAGTTGTATTTGTGCCTGCCGATCGATCGGATCGAAATACATATGCGATTGCTTACGGAGAAGGGGATATTGAAAAATCAAAGTTACCTCTTTTTGCAACGGCAAGGGTGATGCAGGATCAAAGCCTTAGTGTTGAAATTGAAAAAATTATTGGTGATGAAACAAAGTTATATGACTTTATCATTGAACGACGAAATCTGCCCCGCGCCTTTGACCAAGGTATATTAAAGTCTCTTGAAAAAGAGGTTGTCCCCCCCTTGGGAGAGAGAAAGGATTTGCGTCAATTACCATTTGTAACGATTGATGGACAGGATGCTAAAGATTTTGATGATGCAGTATATGCAAAGATGAATCCGGATGTGTCTTGGCGCTTAGTTGTTGCCATTGCTGATGTCACCCATTACCTAAGGTCACACCCAGACCTTGATAAACAGGCTTTTGAGAGAGGAAATTCTATTTATTTCCCAGGTTATGTTATTCCCATGCTGCCTGAAAAGCTCTCTAATGATTTATGTTCACTAAAGCCTCAAGTAGATCGCGCTGTTTTAGGGGCTGATATCCTGGTGAATAAAGAAGGAAAAAAAATAAGCCACGAATTTTATTCAGCATTGATTCACTCTCATGCGCGTCTTACCTATAAGCAAGTTGAGCAAAGGATGGAAGGCGTAACTGGTCACCAGATAAAGAATGAAGCCTTGTCAGCCGTGGATCAACTCATTGGACTGCATGAAACGTTACTAAAGCAGCGGGTCAATAGAGGACCTTTAGAGTTAGAGAGTGTAGAACTCAGCTTTGAATTCGATAAAAAGGGGAAAGTTACTGGTATTACCAATGCCCCTCAGTTACAAAGCCAGCAACTCATTGAAGAGATGATGGTTCTTGCCAATCAGTGTGCGGCAGAAACATTGAGTGAAGCGCAATTAACGATTCCTTATCGGATTCATGAAATGCCCACAGCAGAAAAAATCCATGACTTTAAGCAGCATCTAAAATCATATCAAATTAAGGCAGGCGCTTTAACGACGCCGTCAGGATTCAATAAAATCTTGAAAAGTCTTGATGGCCACTCTTTGCGCTCTACCATTATGGACTTATGTTTGCGAACGCAATCAAAGGCAGTATATTTTCCATCAAATCAAGGCCATTTTGGGCTGAATTTATCACATTATTGCCACTTCACTTCTCCAATACGCCGATATGCTGATGTGTTGGTTCATCGTGCGCTTTATGCAACGATTTCTGGTAATACGAAAACGTTCAAGATGGAAACAGATAGGCACATGAAAGAATGGTGTGATCAACTTAGTGAACTTGAGAGGCGTGCCTCTCAAGCAGAAAGAGAAGTATCAGACCGTTTGGCGGCCTTTTTCTACGCCCATAAAATTGGATCTGTATTTAAAGCTGTCGTAAGCGGCATTTCTGGCGCAGGGATTTTCGTGACTCTTTCAGATCCAGAGCTAAGCGGCCTTGTTCCCATGGAAAATTTGGAGGATGATTATTACATCCTAAGAAAAGATCCACTTCATCTTAAGGGGCGTCGCCGTGGACGACTTTACAAGATTGGTCAGTTGCTGCAGGTTAAACTTCAAGAAGTGGATTTAGCCCGGGGAAGGATGAATTTTTCAATAGATCGCCCTCAAGAAAAGACTGAAACCAAATTGAAAAATCCCTCTTCATATAAAAGAGCACCAAAGAAAAAACTTCCATCAACTAACTAATCTATCTTTGAAGAAAGTTGGCTGTGAATGTTATCGATCACTTTAGAATAGACTTTAACACCGTATTTTTTCTCTAGCGCTTTTAAATAAGCCCCCCGATAATTTTGGCGGAAAATATTATTAATCGCTTCCTCAAACTCTTTTTTCTGTTTAAGAGGGGTCTCGTTTTTTTGCAGGTGAGTCACGACAATAACTTTTGCTCCTTCATCTGTTTTGACCAGCATCGCTTGATTTTCTTTTAATTTTGACAACTGGATAAGCTGTTCAATGGTTAGATTGAGTTTGCTGTTAAGAGCCAGTAAGTTGTTCTTGTTAATGACTTCTTTTCTTAAGTGACGCTCGTTTATTTTTGATCCGTTGTTAAGAGATTGAACAATCTCAAGGCCTTTGTCTTGAGCGCGTTTGATAGCTTCACGCTGGAGATAGTGTCTTTTTACCACTTCTTGAATTTTTTCAAATTTGGGGACATGTTTTGCTTGAACTTTTTCCAATCCAAAAGCATATGCTTTTTGGTTTTGATCATAATAAATCTGCCCTTCCTCACCCATTTGTTGGCGGAAGATTTGCGTTGCTTGATCAGAACCAAATTCTTTGTGAAGTTGGTTAAATGATTTGTTTTTAAAAGTTTTGATAGTGACTGTCTTAGGATATTTTTTCTCTATTTCTTCGAAAGAATCACCTGCAGCAATTGCATCATCAATTTTTTGCACAAGAGCTTTTTGCTCTTTAATTGTTTTTTCTTGTTTTAACGTTTTTTCAATTTGATCTTTGATTTGATTCAAATCTAGCGTTCTTGATGGGGTTATTTTTTTGACCCAATAGATTTTTTGCTTTCCCTGATCAATGATACCCTCGGAAAACTGATTTTCACCTAAGCTGAAAACTTTTTCAGCAAGTGTTTCATCAATCATAGATCGACTGACACTTCCTAGTGGAATGAAGCTAGCAGAATTTTTCTTAAGATCTTCTGTTGAAGTAGTCGGTTGATCTTTAGAAATTGATAAGACGGCAATCTCTCTGAGTTCAGGTTGTGAGAACCGTTCCTTATTATTCTGATAGTAGGTGGCTATTTCTTCTTTTGAAACATCGGTTTTTGGATGTGTAATCATAAGCATTTTAAAGTCCCTTTTTTCAGGCACTTCAAAGTGAGTTTCATTTTTCTCATAAAACTCTTTCAAAACCTTGTTCGAAGGAGTCTTTAACGAGGGAAGCGCTTTTTCAGTAACGGTTAAAATGCGAACGCTGCGCTCTGTCAATTGTGCTTTACTCAAGACATCTAACAGATTCTTTGGAAGAGAGATGCCAGAAAACAAAGCCACGAGCAGCTGGTTTTTCATAAGGTCTTGTGCAATTTGCCCTAGGAAATTCTTTTCATTCTGACCTGTTCTTTGCAAATACTGTTTAATTTGTTGGGGTTGAAAGTCAGGGATGCTGCGTAAGTAACTTTTGAGCACAACTTCTGGGACTGTAAGGTTCAGTTTTTCAACTTCTGCATCCATGAGCCGGGCATCGATTTCATCTTGGACAATTTTCTTGATCATTTTTGTGGAAAAGAGAATAGCTGGGTCCACGGATCCTGGTAAATCGGTGAGCACCCTTTTAATCGTGTGTTCAATTTGATTTTGTCTGATTTTAGTTGATCCAACTTCAGCAACAGTTTGGCTTTTTTGGCCTGAGGCAAGATATGACTGAACCCCAGTAAACATAAAAGCCACAAGGATGAGGGTAATAACAATTTTCGCCAGAAACGTATTTTTTTTTCTGTAGCCTTCCGCTTGGGTATTTTGTTGATTCGTCATATTTCCTCTTAACAGTTGATCATTAATTCATTTATGTTAGTCCATAATATCTAGCACAGGTCCGGTATGAGTTCCATGGCAAAAAAATACATTGTTGCTAACTGGAAGATGAATCTTCCCACAGAATCTTTTGAGCATTACTTTCATGAACTGCCTAAACAGGATTTGGTGAATGTGGTCGTTTGCCCCCCATTTGTATATTTAAAAGAAGCCCTCCGCCATGCTCAAGGGGTATTTTCAATCGGTGCCCAACAATGCTCGGCACATGCTAAGGGCGCATTCACAGGGGAGGTTTCAGCATCTATGTTGGCTCAAGCCGGGGCTAAGTATTGTTTGGTCGGACACTCAGAGCAAAGACAGAATTGGCCGCAAACTTTGTGGTTGTCGTGTGTGGAAAATCTCCTAGGTCAGGATATTGTTCCCATTTTTTGTGTGGGGGAAACAAAAGAGCAGAGAGAACAAGACCGGACGCTCACTGTAATCAGTGAACAAATTGACGGTATCAAATCTTTTGGGGCGTCACTTATTATTGCTTATGAGCCGGTATGGTCAATTGGGTCCGGTGTCGTTCCAACCACGAGAGAAATTGTTAAAGTTGTGGAATTTATAAAGTCTCAGGTTAAACAATCGCCCGTTTTGTATGGAGGGTCGGTTCAAGAGAAAAATGCCTCTGATTTTGCACAGTTGGCCGAACTTGATGGCTTGTTGGTAGGGGGCGCTTCGCTCTCGTCGGCTTCTTTTGGTTCTATCATAACAACCTACCTGGGGGATACCTTAATAAAGCGTTAGAATAAGGGGGTAAAAAAAATCTCTCTCTCTTGAAAAATAATGGTATAAAGCGAAAAAAATAAATGAACATATGAAATTATTACTCAAAATCCGTGGTTATCTATTTGCAGGTCTTGTTTTTGCGGCGCCAACAGCCTTAACTTTTTACTTAGTTTATTGGATGACACTAACAATTGATAGACTTGTTAGGTCCATTTTCCCCGCACAGTTGACGTGGATTGATCAAATTTTCCTTGTGCCAGGTGTTGGTGTGATCACTTCTATTTTCGCCTTCGTGCTCCTTGGGTTTCTCTTGCAAAATGTTGTTGGTCATTACATTGTTTCCAAGTGGGAGCGGTTGTTTTCGAAGCTGCCGCTTGTGCGAACAATCTTTTTAACAATTAAGCAAGTGATAGACGCATTTTTTGGCAAGAACGCCATGTCTTTCCGGGAAGTTGCTCTTGTGGAATATCCTCGGCACGGCATATGGGCCCTATGCTTTGTAACCGGGACAACACAAGGTGAAGTGCAAGAGAAAACATCTGATGATGTCATCAACGTTTTTTTGCCAACCACCCCTAATCCGACATCAGGGTTTTTATTATTCGTGCCCAGGCAGGAACTGCATATTCTTGATATGACCGTTGAGGAGGGCATTAAAATGATCATCTCAGCAGGCATTATCACACCTGATTATGTCAGAAAGCCAAAACCACTTAAGGTGGAATAATTATTGTATATAAAAAGATTCAAATACTCTTGAATCCCTTTTTGAAAAAAAGCATTATGACAAAAAAAATTGAATCATGAAAATAGCAGTACCTAAAGAGACCTTGAAGACAGAAAATCGCGTTGCCGCGTCTCCTGACGTGGTCAAGAAATGGACCAAATTGGGTTTGACTGTATGTATCGAATCTGGCGCGGGGGAGGCCTCTGGTTTTTCTGATAAAAGTTACACAGAAGCCGGCGCTCAAATTGCTAAAACGCCGAAAGACGTATACGATCAAGCACACATTATTGTTAAAGTTCAAAAGCCACAAGAAGGCAAAGCGGGGGAACTCGATCTTATGCCTATGGGAGCGACTATCGTTGCTCACTTTAATCATAGTTTTACCGAGGGATATCTTCAGGCCCTTTCTTTAAGGAAGCTTAACGTTTTTGCCCTTGAGCGGGTTCCGCGCATTACCCGTGCTCAGACCATGGATGTACTTTCTTCGCAAAGCAATTTAGCTGGGTATCGATCTGTTATAGTCGGCGTGAACGCTCTCACAAAAGCCTTGCCAATGATGATGACGGCTGCTGGCACGATTATGCCTGCTAAGGTTCTCATAGTTGGCGCTGGTGTAGCTGGGCTGCAGGCAATTGCAACGGCTAAACGCCTTGGTGCGGTTGTCTCTGCTTTTGACGTCCGTCCAGCTGCAAAAGAACAAGTAGAGAGCCTAGGTGCTAAATTCATCGAGGTTGCTGAGGATGCTTCAGCTGAAACCGCCGGTGGATATGCCAAAGAAATGTCAGAGGAATATAAGAAGAAACAAGCAGAGCGTCTTAAAGAAGCTTTGAGCAAGTCAGATCTTGTTATTACAACAGCTCTCATCCCGGGCCGTCCGGCGCCGAAGATCATAACGCAAGAAATGGTTGAGGGTATGCCCATTAACTCTGTCATTGTTGATATGGCTGCTGAAAAAGGCGGCAACTGTGAACTGACGAAAGCAGGTGGGGACGTTAACCACAAAGGTGTTCGCATCATGGGGCCGCTTAACCTGGCTTCAGAGCTTGCCGGAAATGCGAGTGCTCTCTATGCAAAAAACATGTCATCATTTTTGGATTTAATGGTGTCTGATCAAGATGGAAAAGCACATCTTAATCCAGAAGTTGACGATGAGATTATTCGTGCAAGTTGTGTCATGCTATCGGGAAAAGTAACGGAAAATGAGCGATCATCATAGAGAGGAACCCTATGGAATTTAGTATTATTTTAACAATTTTTATTTTAGCGATTTTTGTGGGTTACTACGTGGTTTGGAGTGTCACGCCCGCCTTGCATTCACCCTTGATGGCTGTAACGAATGCCATCTCAAGCGTGATTGTTGTTGGGGCACTCATTGCTGCCGGCGCCTCTCATTCCCCCTTTGCAAAGTGGTTTGGTTTTTGTGGCGTTGTTTTAGCTGCCATTAATATTTTTGGGGGATTTGTTGTGACGCAACGAATGCTCTCAATGTTCAAAAAAAAGAAATAAAAGGAAAAATCTGTGTCAAACATAACATCCTATTTATACCTGGTTGCATCGGTTTGTTTTATCCTTTCCTTAAGAGGGCTTGCGTCGCCAACTTCTGCACGCAGGGGAAACTTCTTAGGCATGATCGGGATGACCATCGCTGTTGGTACAACGATGGTGAGCCAAAAAGTTTTAAGCTATGATCTTATTATTGCGGGCCTTGTGTTAGGTGCTGGGATAGGTGTCATCATTGCCCGATCTATTGCCATGACAGCTTTACCTCAACTTGTTGCTGCTTTTCACAGTCTTGTTGGCTTGGCAGCAGTCATGGTTGCAGCTGCTGCATTTTATAATCCAGAGGCCTTTGATATTGGCCCGATTGGTTTTATCAAAACGGGCGCTCTTATCGAAATGGGACTTGGAACAGCAATTGGATCTCTTACTTTCACAGGATCTATCGTTGCCTTCTTAAAACTCCAAGGCATTTTATCAGGCAAGCCTCTCCGGTTCCCTGGTCAACATATGATGAATGCTCTCTTATTGTTATCCATTCTCATCATTTTGGGTATTTTTGCTGCTTATCAAACAACAGTGGCCTTTTGGGCGATTGTCTTTCTTTCCTTTGCTCTTGGGTTCCTTCTTATTTTGCCCATCGGCGGCGCTGATATGCCAGTGATTGTTTCCATGCTGAACTCCTACTCAGGGTGGGCTGCATGCGGCATTGGGTTTACATTGCACAATCCCCTCCTTATTGTAACAGGGGCATTGGTTGGCGCCTCTGGCGCGATTTTGAGCTATATTATGTGCAAGGGAATGAATCGCTCTATTATTAATGTGATTTTGGGCGGATTTGGATCCCAGACTTCTTCAAATGTTGCGGGCGCCGATGAGGAAGAAAGGCCTGTTAAGGCTGGAAGTGCTGAAGATGCCGCATTCCTTATGCAAAACGCAGATTCTGTGATTATTGTGCCAGGCTATGGGATGGCAGTTGCCCAAGCTCAGCATGCTTTAAAAGAAATGGTATCTGTTCTAAAAGAAAAAGGGGTGAGAGTTCGATTTGCCATTCACCCTGTTGCAGGCCGTATGCCCGGGCATATGAATGTTTTGCTTGCTGAAGCAAATATTCCTTATGAAGATGTCCTTGAACTTGATGAAATTAACAATGATTTTTCTTCAACCGATGTTGCGTTTGTGATCGGAGCCAATGATGTAACAAACCCTGCAGCAAAGACGGACCCTGAAAGTCCTATTTACGGGATGCCAATTCTTGATGTAATGGAAAGTAAAACAGTTCTTTTTGTGAAAAGATCCATGTCACCTGGGTATGCAGGGGTTCAAAATGAACTATTTTTCAAAGATAATACAATGATGCTCTTTGGGGATGCTAAAAAGATGTGTGAGTCAATCGTTAAATCTATTAACTAGTTTTTGCTTTTAGTAGGCGTTTGTTTTTGTGTTAGTATTTTAATATCAAAAAACAAGGAGCTTTATTATGACAAAAGCAACAGTTGAGTCGTTAAAAGTGGGTTTTTCAAATACCTATGCACTTTATCTAAAGACACAAAATTATCATTGGAATGTTAAAGGCCCTGATTTTGCCCAGCTACATGTTTTTCTTGAAGGCCAGTACCAAGAGTTAGCTGAAACGGTTGATGATTTAGCAGAGCGAATTGTGACTTTGGGTGGGAAAGCGCCGGGGAGTTTCAGAGAGTTTCAATCACTTATGACGACAAATGAAGCCCCAGAAGGGTCTTTGTCTGCTCTAGAAATGATTGAAGATTTGCTTCTAAGCTATGCAACCACCATCAGTTCTCTTCGAGATGTGCTCCCACATTGTTCAGAAAATACCGATGCAGGAACTGAGGATCTCATTAGTTCTGTCATTGGTGCCCTTGAGAAAAAGGCCTGGATGCTAAGGGCTCACTTAAAACAATAGGGACAAGTATGTAGGTTTACACTTTGTTCACCATTTGATAAATTAATAAAAAAGAGAGAAAAAATTATGAAACTTTTGATGTTATTCATGGTTCTTATTGGTTTATCAAATTGCTCTTACGAAGAAAAAAAACAAAAGGATCCGTTAGGGGTCCATGAAAAGAAAACTTACGAGCTTAAATAGCCTCCTTTCACTACTAGCATACTGCATTTATGCGAAGATCATTCTTTAATCACCTTCGTTAACTTTGCAGTTAATGAAGGTGATAAGATGTTAATCTTATCAATATGTTGGCCTGTTACAATATTTAGGCTTGCACTCTGTTTTCCCATTCGTTATAACCAAGAAAAATTAGTTAATCAGATGAAAAAAGATATTCACCCACGTTACCACACCGTTAAAGTTATTATGACCGATGGCGAAGAGTATGAAACGCGCTCTACTTGGGGTAAAGAAGGTGATGTGATTCGTCTGGAAATTGATCCCAAAACGCACCCTGCTTGGACAGGTGTTCACCGTCTGGTTGACTCTGGTGGTCAACTTGCCAAGTTTAACAAGCGTTTTAACGTCAACTTTGGTTCTTAGATTTAAAACTATTACGAAAGGTTAGAAAATCGTGGAAATTTCAGTCCGTGACAATAACATAGAACAAGCTTTAAGAATTCTCAAAAAAAAGCTTCAGAGAGAAGGCGTTTTTCGTGAAATGAAGCTTCGTCGTCAATACGAAAAGCCATCCGAACGAAAAGCCCGTGAGAAGTCAGAGGCTATCCGCCGCCTACGTAAGCTTGCCAGAAAGCGCATGCGCTAGAGCTGACTGCATAAAGCGCTTCTTTTTATCAATCAACTTTTTATTCAGTTTTTCTCAGGGCCGTCACTCAGGTCCTGTCTGCTCTACCAAACAACCTAAGTTTGGTTGCTGGGATAAAACTATATCTTAACTTCTTTTGTGACAGGTCTAGAGGGCGCTGGCATTTTTATCAATGTTAAGCCGATAAATCCTAAAATAATTAATATAACTAAGCCAAAAAATATTTTTTTCATCTCTCGGTTCCTTTCTTGGGGGGTTAAATAGAGCGTTACACTTCTTTAGATATCACGTTGATTCAACTCTTTGTGCTTTTAGATATAGCTGCCAAAAGCCCAAGGAGCTTAAAGCAGCCGTCTCGGAGCGTAGAATGTTGAGCCCCAAAGACACCGGCTGCACAAAAGAATAACTTTCCAGAAGCATGATTTCTTCGGTGGTAAGCCCACCTTCTGGTCCAACTAAAAAGGCAGGAGATTGAATGAATTGATTGATGAGAGTTTGAGCAAGGGGCTGTGAGCCGGTACGTTCTTTGCAGAGGAGGATCGTTTTGTTGATAGGCCACTCTTTCAATAAATCGGGCAGAGAACGTAATGAGTGAATCCGTGCAAGTGAAAGGCGTTCGCACTGTTCTGTTGCCTCAATAATGTGCCTTTGGGCGCGTTCTACATTGAAAGATCGATATTGTGTGCGTTCTGTTAGGATGGGATATAAATCTGTCACGCCAAGTTCAATGGCCTTTTCGATCAGGAAATGCATGCGCTCTTTACGAAGGGGGCAAAAAATCAGCGTAAGGGGCAGATCATTTTTGGCAGGTCGGATCATCTCTTCAACGACTAACGTGCATTTTTTCTTGTCAATGCCATCAATTTTTGCCAAAAACTCCCCCGTTTCAGCATTGAAAACGCGAAGGTTATTTCCTGGCTTCATTCTAAGGACAACCGTTAAATAGTGACTTCCATCGTCACATAATGTGACTTTTTGTCCGGCATGAGGCGGTGTTTCTAGGAAAAGTCTGGGTAAGTTGTTGTGCTTTGACATTTAAAATTACCTAGTAAACGGCTGTTTTTTTACGTATTTAAGATATCAAGTAATAAACAGGCTGTATACAGATAAGGAATAGAAAATGCTAAATTTTTTTGATCTCCGGTTGATAAAATCTTATTTTTCAGGATATGTGAAATTGGCACGATGGCATAAACCAACCGGCGCTTTATTGTTATATTTACCCTGCTGCTGGGGGCTTGTATTGGCGTCAGCCTCAACCCATTCGACTTTTCTATATGCCAAGTTTCTGATCGGAAGCTTTCTCATGCGGGGCGCTGGGTGTACAATCAATGATATATTTGATCGTCAGCTTGATCGAAAAGTTGAGAGAACCCAGGCCAGACCCCTTGCTTCTGGTGCTATATCGGTGGTTGCTGCGCTTATATTTCTATGCATTCAGCTTATTTTGGGACTTTGTCTCTTATTATCATTTGGCCATACAACCATATGGCTGGCAGTATCGATCATGCCCTTTGTTATCATCTATCCACTGACCAAAAGAGTGACCTATTTTCCTCAATTATTTTTAGGTATTGTTTTCAACTGGGGTGTACTTATTGCGTATCTGGAGGTTACCGGTACACTTACTTTGTCTGCTTTCCTTGTCTATTTGATAGGAATCCTCTGGACACTTTTGTATGATACCATTTACGCCTATCAAGATATGGAAGACGATCGCCTGGCCGGGATAAAATCAATGACATTGATCATCTGTGATTATCAAAAAATTTTCTTTCTAGCTTTTCTTGCGATGATTACTATCCTTTGGGTGCAGCTAGGGAATTTAAAAGAGGCTGGTCTTTTTTATTACACAGCTGTTTTGATATTGCTGGGAATCATCGGTTCACATCTGATCTCCTTGAACACAAAAGATAAAAATAGTTGCGCGCATTTTTTCAATCAATGTATATGGTATGGGGTAGGTTTTTATTTTTTATGTTTATGGAGTTAAAATGACCACGCGAGTTTTCTTTTTGTTGATAATGCTTGTGGGGCTTAGTGGTTGTGGTAAAAAATCGTCGGTTAAATCTCCGGAGGATGTGCCAGAGACCTATCCCCGATCTTATCCCTATGTTCCAACATCGAAAGATTGATTCTTGAAAAAAAAATTGAATTGCAGTATTGTGAGTCGCACAATTTAAACAAGGTAGCGCTATGAAGAACTTATATAAACTTATTTTATTCACTCTTATATTAGGCTGTGGGGCTGAACAAGCGCAGGCAAAAATTGAATCTAATAATCAAAAGGATCAAAAAAGCACTGTGATCAATACAGATTGGTTTAAAAAGCCGCAGGCTAAAGTTAAGGGTAAGCTTATTTTTATTGCCGGGGCAAATACGGCAAAGAAACGGGATAGTCGCATTGATCAGGCAAGTTTTTCCACTAAGGGTGACGTTGGTTTCAGTATTTTTGCTGACGGCTTGAATAATGATAGTTATGGTGCCGACATTGTTTTTGATTTGCGCCGTGAAAAATCAGGCTCTGCCGACTTTATCAAAGCCGCCTATGCTTATTACAACACCGATGAATATGGAACTTTTAAAGTGGGTGAGATGGAAGGTGCTCTTGAGCAAACACTCCTAGATGGACGTGATGTCATGGGTGCTACCGGTGGATTTGGGGGTGAATTATTTACCTTTGCGACACCAAGTACAGGGACACTGACTTATTATCAACACGCAGCACATGATAAATACGCAACCAAGGTTCTTTATCAAACACCGACCATTAATGGTTTCCAGTTTGTAACCAGTTTCACACCTCATTCTCAATTGCTTGGCTCGCGTAAGCGTGGCGCTGATGAGGGAAATAGTACTTCCTTTGGGGATGCATTTAATAAGAACGAAGTCATGCTGCGCCGCGTCGTTGAAGGAGTTGTTTCTTATGGTTTTAATACCTCAGGGGTTGATGTGAACATGTATCTTGGGGGAGCCGTGGCTGATCCAAGTACAAAAATAAATCAGAATCTTGCTGTTAACGCCGTTCATCCTGCTAAGTCTTTCCTTGCTGGGCTATTGGTTGACTTTGGAGATGTTCAATTTGGTGCGGGATACATGAATAACGGCAAATCATTGACGCGGAAAGACCTCTCCGAGACATACGGTGATGCTGTCAATGCGGCGATCAGTTACGCGCTTGGTCGTCACTATGTTGCAGCTGGGCATATGGCGTCTTGGCGGAAAGTAGAAGGCGGGAAAGCAAAAGCAAACATTAGTTCTGTTACGTATGAATATAAAGCCGCCCCTGGACTCACGTTATTCAGTGAAGTGAATTATTTTGATACCCGTAACACGTCACAATACTATAATAATGCGGCAGCTACTCCTAAGGATCGCAGTGAAAATAAGCAGTTATTCTCAGGTGGTATTAGAAACAACAATAAAGGGGCCGTTCTCTTGGTTGGAACAGCGATCCGTTTCTAAAATAATGTTTAAGGGATATTTTCCCTGATAAGATATTGCTAGGCTTTCGAGCCTAGCTTTTTTTATGTCTCTTAGGATCTACGTCTACAACAGATATATTTATAAATTTTCTTTGCGATTTGACCACAAAACTGATCACAAATAAGATCAAGGCAGAACCGAAAATCAATCCAGATGTTAAGTATATAGCCCCTGTATGACGGTAAATCAATTCAGCATAGAAAGGGGTGGGGCCATTGCCAACAGCCTGTCCTAAGAAAAAGGGGATGGCAAATCCGGTATATCTAAAGTCGACGGGAAATAATTGATGGGACAAAAGCATGATAGGCGGAACGACCATGGATGTTGCAAGAGCAACTAACAGACGATTTATTATATGAAAGCCAGGAAAGGGATTTTGAAGTCCTACTAATAAAAAAATACCAGTCAAAAAAATGGCAACAGCTCCAAGAGCAAGCATTTTTTCTGGCTTGACATATGTGATCATCCAAAAAAATAGAATCAACGTTGTGCTACACAAGCCCATGGCAAGGGTTGTGTACAGTAAGCTTGTAGAGCTACTGGCATCTATATGTTTTGCAATCCAAATATTGCTGTAATAAAAGGGCGTTAGCATACACAAGCCAAAGCAAAAAACACAAAACATAGAAATTGGAAATTTTTTAAGGCATTGAATCAAGGGAATGCTGGGCTTTGTAGTCGGAAGAGCTTCTTTGTTTTTTTTATGCTCAATCCACTCAGAAGATTCGGTTAGGTGTCGACGCAGTAATAAAACAATAATCCCAAGAGCAGAGGCTAAAAAATAAGGAATTTTCCAGCCCCAACTTACAATTTTGTAGGTGATAAAGACATAACTTAACCCAATGGCTAGAAGGGCGCCAAAAAAGCCTAAAGACATAAGAATGCCCATATTTAAGTTGCGTCCTTCAGGGCTGCCTTCGCCCACAAGCACAATGCGCCCTGCAAAAGCACCACTTCCGCCTAGGCCTTGAAAAATTCGAACGAGAATAAGGAGCAGAGAGGCAACAATACCGATTTGAGCATAGCTTGGTATCAGGGGGATAAGCATGGAAGGTACAATGCTCATGAGATAAGCCAAAATCAGCGCAGGGCGACGACCAAAATGATCACCAATCCATGAAAAAATAAATGCTCCAAAGGGTGCGAGAAACAGCCCAGAGGAGATGGCAATATAGGCTCCATAGTGCCCTAGCCAATGATGAGGGTCTTGAGAAAAAAAATAGCTGGCGGTAAAAGCCCCCGCAAAGGTAAAAATGGCGCTTTCAAAATGTTCAAACACGTGGCCTAAGAGAGATATCAAAACATTTTTCTGGTCTTTGGTCATCTTGTTCCCAGCTGATTGTGCGCTTGTATGTTTCATTATATTAGTACGTTATTTGCCTTCAAACTTCAAAGTTGATTTTAGAAATAAAAAACCCCCCAAGTGGGGGGTAATAATAAATAAGAGCTACAGCCTGTTATGCGTTATTGCCGCTGATATCATCAACCGAAATATCAAGATCTTGTGCTGCTTGAATTGCATGCGCAAGTTCTCTTCTTTTTTCTAGGGCTTGCTCATAACTTTGATTGCCAATAGCAGAACTAGGATCATGTTCTTCTGCTAATCCAAGAACAGGCTCTGATCCAGAAACTAGATTTTTTACATGCTTAAGAACGTGTAATTCTGTTGCCAAAATCTTTAAGGCTTCAGCTCTTTTTGTGGCACCAAACACACCATTGTTTTCAGATATTACTCTTATCGCTGCAGAAACATTAGCCATTGTGTGAGAATATTCTGATTTACGACTTCCGTTTAGGCCAAAATATCCGAGAAGTTGCGCAGCACTCGCGCGGGGGGATAATGCAACCTCATCTTCTTCTTTTTTCAATAAAAGAGTATCTAATTCTTTGCGAACAAGTGATTGTGTTTCTTGTTCTTTTGTCGCCAACATGCCTTTAAGAACCTCTACACAATATTTTAAATTTGCAGATGTGCCGGTTTTTGATTGCCCTCTACTTGTAATTGGCCTCCAGTCAAGCTTATAATAGCCTCTGCAAGATCTTGAACGAGAGCCGCATATTCAGCAGTTCTTTGTTTATATTTTTGGGCGCGTTCTTTTTGGGCACTGTAATCTGTCACCATTCTTTGTGTGTGTGCATACAATCTATCAACATTCTCTTTAAGGGCCTGATCTGTAAATTTATGCCCAAATGCTCTGACAATATTTGCAATGCCTTTAATTTGATCAGTTGCTTCAAGATTGAGAAGTCTCTGAGCTTCAGCAGCTAAATAATTTTTCTGCTTTTTCATTTGCTATTGTAACTTTTCAAGTTTTGCTTTTTTGCGAGAAATTTCATGATCTAACATGTCTACTTTTTGTTGAAGTGAAACATTTTGGCCAATAATTTTTGCAGCATCAGCCTCAGTAAGCTGTGTAAGACCCGTTATCTTTGAAACACCTGTCAAGTGTGTATATGCCGCGGATGGTGCCACTGACCCAGCTGCTGATGTGGTTGAGGAAGCATCGCCCTCCGATGCTGCCAGTTCACGAAGCGCACCCAATCTTGGGCCTGCACTAGATGTCTTTAAAAGGTCATCGAGATTGCTAGCAGCAGAGAGATTTGTCCTAGCAAGTGGGCGTCGGCCAAGGGATGTTGGTGCAGAAAGTTGCATGCCATCCTCAGTTATGCTGTTTTCATTATCACCGGGCCCAGCTGAAATATTTAAGCAGAGCACTGTCATAGTTACCGCTAGGTACCTATTGGATTTGTTGAGTGTAGTTTTCATAATATTTTTCTCCATTTCTATGGGTCGTTTTTGTTCTTTTGTTGGGTTAATTTTGTTCAAACTATTCACGGGACATTTCCTTAAAAATCTTCAGGGGTTGCATTTTCTGAGCCAGGACCAGCAGCCAAATCTCTGCTTATACCAAGTGGTTTTTGTGAAGAATCATCAGGACTTGGTTTTGCAGCAGCGTTTTTAGGGCGCAGCGGGCTACTCGGTAGCTGAAGAAGAATACTTTCTTTGGCTTTGAGGGGATGTCTGTGGCGCAGGGTGAGGAGTTCGCTTAAGTTTTGCAGGTGTTTTAAAGCTCGCCCCAAATCTTTTGAGGGCATCTTTTTCAAGTTCTTGTCTTTCTTCTTCCTCTGATATGAATGTTCTCGTAACTTGTTTTTGTAACTCTAAATGAGCTGGGGGAGGGGAGTTGAGCTCATCTAGAGAACCATAGCTGTCACTAACCAGATCGAACGTAGAGATGTTGTCTGCAGGGTTAGATGATGCTCTTCTTGATTTAACAAAGCCTTTAGAGTGTCGTGAAGAACTAGAGGATGACTCATCTTCTCCTAGATCAAATACTGAACTTGGAGCAAAGCTACTTGTTGGGGCTGAGATTTTTACTGCAGGAGCACCAGCTGCCCCTGTTAGATCAGGAGCAGAGGTTTCTTGCCCATGAGATTCTGTTATGTGAGAAGGGGTTCCGGACAAATCAAAAACATCACTATCGCCACCTGACAAGTGAGATCCAGCTGAACGAGATCCTTCTTCTGGGGCACTTCTTTTTTGCAATAATGCGTTTCCTCTTGCAAGTTGTAAAGCAATAGAAGTTCCATTTACCTGACCAAGTGTTGCGGGGATGTGAGCAGTTAGAATCCCAGAAACATAATCGTCTTTTGCCCCTGGATTGAGTTTATTAAAGGTAGCGCCGTATATATTTTTCATTGTTTCTTCAACAAATGGCCAGAGCGCGCTTCTTAGAGAGTTCGTATCTCCGCCGTTTTCGCTGAACATTTGTACAGCTCTTGCAAATATATTATCGCTGTCATAACGATCCTGTGCCAGGTCGCGTTGGCGTTTCATCTCTTGTTCTTGAAGTTCTGTTTGTTCTTGCAAAAGAGCTTTTTCTTTTTCAAATGCACGAGATTTCAACTCTCCCAAAACGCTGGAAAATTTATTTTTAACTTTCAAGTCCTCGACCTGTCGTTGCGCCTCTGCCAATGCTTGATCACGCCGGTGGATATAATTTTGAATCCATTTAAGATCTTCATGGGCTTGTTGAATGGTTTTTTTAAAATCTTCATCAGGGGTAGAAAGCTTAGAAAGATCTAGCTTAAGCGAATGATAATTGAACAGCACTAATAGTGGAAGTAAAAAAATCAGAAGTGCGGTGCATAAACTTGGCGTTCAACGCACTACAGCGCTTACCAGTTTACGGCGGTTACAAGCAAAAATAGGCCTTACACTCTTTGATATTTCGAAAGCAGGAAATGTACGCTCCAGACCTGAAGCTGAGCATATCCTTGCAAACTTTTCCCAGATTGTCGGGGCCTATGATCATATGTATTCAACTCTGGGGATGCATTACAAAACTGAAAGCCCCAGTGAAGTAATCCTGTCGTCAACGCAAACCATTTTGGAAGGTTTTTTTGCGCCATACATTGCAGATTTTTATAACAAAACGCCTGACCTAGATTTATCCATTAGCCAAATTGACTCGTTCTTTCACATCGATCAACGGTACAATGAAATCTTCCTATGTTCCTGGCTTGATAATGAAACCAACGAATATTTTGATTATATTCCGTTTTATAACTTTAAGCAGAAATTATGGGCTTCTCCTAAGCTTATTGAGAAAACAGGTCCCATCAAAATCCTGGATGATTTAAAAGGAAAAACACTGATGTTCTTTAATAGTCCTCTGCCCAAAGTAGCTAAATATGGCAAGAAATACAGCAAGTATGATCTTTTGAAAGCGACTGAAAAAACACGTGTTATTAATGTTTATGGGCCGCGCATTATGGACGTTTTGGCTGAGCAAGGCCTGGGGATTATCTCTGCCTCTGAAGAAACGCTTCGATTGACGAATTTAAATTTGGTTCAGGTTTTGCCGGATTTTGAGGGGGATGAAATTGATTTTTATGTGCGGGTGAACAAAAACTTTCTCCCGTCCAAAACGTGTCAAGAGCTATTGAAGTGGGTGTTTGAGAGCCGTGATCACGCATTGGCAAAAATTGGCATGTCCACAAACATTAAGTTAAAGGATCACGTGCGAGGATGACGTGGCTTTGTCTAGATGAGTTTTGATGGTTTTTTGAACCAAGCCATCGACATACTCATTTTCCAGATGGCCGTCATGACCGCGAACCCAATGCCAAGTGACATGGTGTTTTTGATTTAAACGGTCAAGCTCTTGCCAGAGATCCAGGTTTTTTATTTTCTTTTTAACCGCTGTTTGCCAGTTGTTGCAGCGCCAGTCTGCAATGTAAGAAGTCATCCCTTTCACAACATATTGACTGTCGGAATAAAGATGGACGGTCATTGGGCGCTTCAGTTGACCCAGCCCGTGAATGGCCGCCATCAGCTCCATCCGGTTGTTGGTGGTTTGAGGGTCAAACCCTGAAAACCCTTTTTCCTGACCCTGCCATCTTAGTAGAGCGGCCCATGCGCCCGGGCCTGGATTTCCATGACACCCGCCATCGGTGTATATGTAGACATCTTTTCTCAAAGCAGACCATGTGTTATCACTATTCATTAAGTGTTAATAAAAATAGTGGTTTCTGTCCAATGAACTTTTCTAAACCATTACAGATCGGACGTCTTGTCCGGCGCTATAAGAGGTTTTTAGCTGATATTGAATGCGAAGATGGATCTGTGGTGACGGTGCATTGTCCCAACTCTGGATCCATGATGGGGCTTAAGGACCTGGGGCTGAAAGTTGCCTTTAGTATGAGTGACAATCCTACCCGCAAACTTCCATATACGCTTGAAATGGTTCAAGTTGAGGGGGCTTGGGTTGGCGTTAATACCCAGTGGCCAAATAAGCTTTTCCAAAACGCTTTTGTTGCCGAAAAACTAGAGGCGTTTAAACTCTATAAAACCTGTCAGCCTGAAGTGAGAGTAGGCATGCAAACCCGCCTCGACTTTTTGCTCACCACCCCAACACAGCGCTGCTATGTGGAGGTGAAAAATGTGACACTCATGAGAAACGAAAGCTGCGCTGAGTTTCCAGATGCAGTGACTCTACGCGGCGCTAAACATCTTCAAACGCTGATGGATTTGAGAGATCAGGGCGATGCCGCAAGTCTTGTTTTTATGGTTCAAAGAGAGGATTGCACGCGGTTTAGACCTGCCTGTGATATAGATCCAAGCTATGCTAAGCTCTTGCAACAAGCGTATCAAAAAGGTGTTGTTGTGATTGCTTATTCCTGTAAAGTGTCTCCGACTGGCATCAACATCATAGGAGAATTACCATTGGAGCTAGAGATATGAGTTATTTTGACCACGCCGGCAAGCAGGTGCGCATTCACACCAAAGCTGAATTTGAGAAAATGCATCAAGCGGGCCAGTTGGCAGCTGAAACACTCGACTTCATTACACCGCATGTTGTCCCTGGTGTGAGCACGGACTACTTGAATGAGCTCTGCCATGAGTTCATTATTGATCATGGGGCTGTTCCAGCACCCCTGAACTACCGTGGATTTCCAAAATCTATATGCACGTCGGTGAATCATGTGATTTGTCATGGCATTCCTGGTCCTAAAGTGCTGAAGGACGGAGACTCTCTTAATATTGATGTAACGGTTATCCTAGATGGTTGGTATGGTGATACCAGTCGGATGTTTTATGTGGGTAAACCAACCATCAAAGCTCAAAAACTCATTGAAACAACCTATGAGTGCTTGATGGATGCCATTGCCATCGTTAAGCCTGGGGTGACATTAGGTGATATCGGTCACGTTATTCAATCAAAAGCTGAAAAGAAAGGCTATTCCATTGTACGCGAGTTTTGTGGGCATGGATTGGGTCAGGTTTTTCATACCGCGCCAGAGGTGCTGCACTACGGTAAACCCGGAACAGGGATGAAACTTGCTGCGGGTATGTTTTTTACCATTGAGCCGATGATTAATATTGGGAAGCCCGATCTGCGTATGCTTGCTGATGATTGGACAGCTGTGACGCGTGACAAAAGTTTATCTGCGCAGTTTGAACACAGCATAGGCGTGACTGAAACAGGATGTGAAATTTTCACGCTGTCGCCAAAAGGATGGCATTGCCCGCCATACAAAAGTTAGCATGACTATCAAGCATCTGAATCATGGTCATAGACAACGTTTACGGGATCGCCTGTTGCAAAGTGGCCCAGATGCGATGGCGCCTGATGAGCTTATTGAGTTAATTTTATTCCTTAGTATTCCAAGAGGGGATGTCAAGCCAATTGCTAAAAAACTGTGGCAGCGTTACGGTACTTTTCAAGAATTGATTGATCGGCCAATTGATGAATTAAAACAACTCTCAGGCCTTGGTGACCAGACCATTGCAACGCTTAAGACCATTCATGCCTTAGCTGTTCAGTTGACCTCACCAACAAAACAACAAAAGCCGCTGTTAACAGCATTTGATCAACTGATCAAATATGTCCGCTTGCGCATGACTCCCTTTGAATGCGAGCATTACTTGGTGTTTTATCTGAATGCGCGCCATCAGGTGCTATACGAAGATATTCAAACGCAAGGGGGCGTTAACGCTGTTCTGATTCATCCAAAAGCGATGATGCGTCAGGCACTTAATTGTTCGGCTTCAGGTCTTATGTTGTTTCATAATCACCCGAGTGGCCGGGCGATGCCTTCAGAGCAAGATGATCAAATCACCACAAAATTACAAACCATGTGCCACAGCTTGGAAATAGAATTGGTTGATCATGTGATCATCACTCAAGATTCCTACTATTCTTACCAGGAAAAGAACCAGTCTTACGTATCTTAGGTAGCCCGGAGAGAATGGTTTGCCGCCAGATTTGTGCGGGCAAACGCCCCCCTGTGACACGTTTCATCGGTGCGCCATCATCATTTCCTACCCATACGCTTAAGGTTAATGTTGGGGTAAAGCCCATAAACCAGGCATCTTTATGGTTTTGTGATGTGCCAGTTTTACTTCCTTTGCTGATACCCGCAATATACGCTCTTCGACCTGTGCCGATTTGATTAGAGCTTTGAAGAAGGGTGGTCATCTGTTGTACAATGTCAGGTGTTAGTAAAAGTCTGGAAGTTGTTGTTGAGGGGCGCTGATAGAGAAGCTGCCCCTTCAGGTTATGCACCTCAAGAATGCAATAGGGCTCAAGATCATAGCCATCATTCGCAAGGGTTGTATAGGCTTTGGTAATAGTGAGTAAGGATCCAGACGTGCTGCCGAGCGCTGTGCTGAGATTGGGTTCAAAAGGGCCACTGAGACCGAGGCGCTTCGCCACTTCAATGACAGGCTGAATGCCAACGCGATGGGCAATCCGAACGGCGATGGCATTGACCGAATAGGTGAACCCATCCAAGAGAGAAATCTGGCCCCGCGGCCGCCAGCCGTAATTGCGGGGCTGCCAGTTTTGCAGCTTGGGCGGGGTGTCAGAGAACATATCGGTTAGTTTTAAGCCGTGTTCAAGACCGGCCAAATACACAAAAAGCTTAAAGATAGAGCCATACTGACGCTGGCTTTGCCAAGCACGGTTATAAGAAGAGCGGTAATAATCAAGTCCCCCCACAAGGGCGACAATGGCTCCATCATGCTGCAAACCAACAAATGCTCCTTGGTTGACGTTGAGTGAGGCTTGATTTGCTGAAATTTGCACCTGCAAAGCCGTGTTGGCATTGTGTTGGAGCGTTGAATTCAGGGTTGTTGTGACAATTAAATCTTCATCCGTTTTGAGAATGGACGCGAGTTCTTGGCGGGCGTAATCAATAAAATAACCGGTGTTATCACGCAGGGAACGTGGTTGAAATTTAAGGGTATCTATTTGTTTTTCCAACGTTTTTCCAAGGGCAGGCGTGATGGTATTTTGTTGGACCATGCGTGTGATGACAAGCTTGCCACGCTGACGGAGTTTATCAGGGTTTACAAAGGGTGACAGCAGGCTTGGCGCTTTAAGGAGCGAGACAATCAGAGCGGATTCAGCCAGAGTTAGCCGACTGGCCGGCTTGCCAAAGTATTCTTGTGCCGCAGCGTCAACGCCATAAACACCTGAGCCGAGATAAACCCGGTTGAAGTAGATGGCTAACAGCTGGTTTTTACTGAATTTATTTTCAAGTTTCCAGGCTAAAATCAGCTCTTGAACCTTTCTTTTCAGCGAGCGTTCCGGCGTTAAAAAGATATTTTTGGCAATTTGTTGGGTAATGGTGCTGCCACCTTGAACAATGGATCTGGAGGTGATGTTTTTGATAAAGGCCCGAAATAATCCATAAATATCAATGCCATGATGCTCCATAAAGCGACTGTCTTCAATGGCCAGCAAGGTGGTTTTGAGCGAGGCTGGAATGGTGTTTGGTTGGATGGTTTCGCCGGTTAAGTCGCCGTGACGGCCGATTTCCTGGCGATGACGGTTAAGATAAACAATGCTTTGACGCTTACTCCCGGGTTTGACTTGGTCAATGCTCGGCAAACCCTGCAGGAGCCAAGCGCCGACAAAGAGAAAAACGATAAAAAAGAACGCCAAAAAAGGAAGCAAAAACCGCCTTATTTTGATCGAAATTGAGCTTTTTGGAGCCGATTTTGATCGTTTTGGGCGTGATTTTATGTGGTATTTATTCACCGTTAATCGCGACTAAGCATCCAAGTTTTGAACATTCAGCGCATTTTCCTGAATGAATGCTCGACGAGGTTCAACGACATCTCCCAATAAGGTTGAGATCATTTCATCGGCTTCTTCAGCGTGATGCATTTTAATCTGAATCAACGTTCGAGCTTCGGGGTCGAGGGTTGTTTCCCAAAGTTGGTCGGCACTCATTTCACCTAGTCCCTTATAGCGGGTGATGGTGATGCCTTTCAGACCCTGATCTTCGATATATTTGAAGAGAGCAATTGGACTGAAGAAAACTTTTTCACCCTCTTTGGTGCGCAAAACAGGCTCTTGCTCAAAAAACTCTTTCAGCTGCGTGTGCAGACCGTTGAGCTGATAGGCTTCGGCGGTTTGTGCCAGTTCTGGACTTACGATGAACATTTCAGGGACATCATTTTTACGCGAGTTCAAAACCAACGCCCCTTGACCATCGATGTGGCCATGCCAAGTGGTTTGATCGGGAATTTTGTTTAAGCGCTCAAGAATTTTCTCGAGCGTTGCCTCGGTGTACTGACCATCAACAAGGTTCTTGATATCCAACAAACCGGCAATGGCCATTTGCTCAATGATATGGGCATAGGGGAATTGACGCGTTAAATGCACCACCAAGGTTTTGACGCGGTGGCACATGGCCGCGAAAGCGACCAAATCTTGAGCAGTGCTTTGCAGGCCATTGCCATAATGCAACACGGCATCTTTTAATCCCTCTTGGATCAGGTAATTGGCAAACGCTTCTTCATCCTGCATGAAAATTTCAGATTGGCCGCGCTTGACTTTGTACAAAGGCGGACGGGCCGCATAGAGATAGCCCCGCTCAATGATTTCTGGCATTTGCCGGAAGAAGAAGGTCAAGATCAAGGTCCGAATATGACTGCCATCAACATCGGCATCGGTCATGATGATGATGCGGTGATAACGGAGTTTATCAATATTGAACTCTTCTTTACCGATGCTTGTGCCCAGGGCACAGATCAAGTTACCAATTTGCTCTGAAGCAATCATCCGATCAAAACGGGAGCGTTCAACGTTTAAAATTTTCCCCCGCAAAGGTAGAACAGCTTGGAACTTTCGATCCCGGGCTTGCTTGGCAGACCCTCCGGCACTGTCCCCCTCAACGATGAGGATTTCACTTTGCGCTGGATCTTTTTCCTGACAATCCGAAAGTTTTCCAGGCAGTGAGGCAATTTCCAGTACACTTTTCCGGCGGGTGAGTTCACGGGCTTTGCGGGCTGCTTCCCGCGCCGTTGCAGCCTCAATGACTTTTTGAATAATTTTCTTAGCTTCATCTGGGTTTTCTTCAAGCCATTGATTGAGCTTGTCTGCAATGACGGATTCAACCACCGGCCGAACTTCCGAAGAGACCAATTTATCTTTGGTTTGAGAGGAAAACTTGGGGTCAGGTACTTTAACCGAGAGCACACAGGTGAGACCCTCCCGGGAATCATCGCCGTTGATGGTAACTTTTTCTTTTTTAAGTAAACCAGAAGCGTTGGCATAGCCATTGATCGCCCGGGTCATGGCTGCCCGCAACCCTGCCAAATGGGTACCACCATCCCGTTGGGGAATATTGTTGGTAAAACACAAGGTGTTTTCATGGTAGGCATCTGTCCATTCCATGGCGGCTTCAACTTCGATGCCGTTTTTACTGCCTTCAAAACTGATGGGCGGGTGCAAAGGATGTTTCGCCCTATCAAGGAACTTCACATAGGCCGTAAGCCCCCCTTCATAGCAGAGATCAGCCACTTTTTCAGGCTGCGTGCGCGCATCGGTTAAGATTAAGTGTACCCCCGAGTTTAAGAACGCTAACTCACGCAAGCGGTGCTCAAGCGTTGAATAGATAAATTCTATGTGCGTGAAAACATCTGTCGAGGGGGTGAACTGAACTTTGGTGCCGGTTCGTCCTGGTTCCGCATCGCCCACAACTTTGAGAGGGCTGATGGTGGCGCCATCGGAAAATTCAACCACGTGTTCTTTTCCTTCACGCCAAATGGTCAGTTTTAAATGAGAGGAAAGGGCATTCACCACGGAAATACCAACCCCGTGTAATCCCCCAGATACTTTGTAAGAATTTTGATCAAATTTACCACCGGCATGAAGCTGGGTCATGATCACTTCAGCGGCTGAGATGCCTTCACCTTCGTGGTGGGCTACCGGGATCCCCCGGCCGTTATCTTGAACGGTGACGGACCCATCGGGGTTAAGGGTGACATTAACAACATCACAGTGGCCAGCCAGCGCTTCATCAATGGAGTTGTCAACGACTTCATAGACCATGTGGTGCAAACCAGATCCATCATCGGTATCCCCAATATACATCCCGGGGCGTTTACGAACCGCTTCAAGCCCTTTCAGGACACGAATGGAATGGGCGCCATATTCTTGAGGATCAGCTGAAGTGTTTGGGGTATCTGACATGTTTTATTTTCCTAACTTTGCGGCGTTGTTGTAAAGAACTGAGCGTTTCCGGCAAGGGCCTCAAAGAGGGCTTCATCAGTACCGGTTAGCCACGTTTGCATTTTTAAATCCACTATTTCATTAAATAGTTTTTCCCGTTTGCTTTGATCTAAGTGTGCCACCACTTCGTCCAAAAGGACAATTGGCATCCGGTGTTTTTTTGCCTGAGCCAACCGCGCATGCGCTAAGAGAAGCGAGACCAAAAGCGCTTTTTGTTCACCTGTTGAGCATACCTCAGCCGGGCGGTTAAAATCAAGGTGATTGACACATAAAACGCTTTGATGCCCTCCCATGCTGTTGGTGCGATTGAGAAGATCTTCAGCGCGATGATCTCGGAGATAGCGGCAAATCTTTTCTTCAACGGCCAGAGCTGGGCTTTGGTCCAGCCATGTTTCGATTTGGCCAGTAAGGGTACAGAGCGGAATGGGAAACGGCGTTTGCCTGCTTTGCAATTCGGCATTCAGTTCCCGGAGATAGGCTTGACGGGTGTTGATGATCACCACAGATTCGCGGGCAATGCGATCTTCTAGAACCCGATACCACACATCATCGGTGACCTGATCACGCAGCAACTTACTGCGTTCGCGTAAGGCGTATTCCAATTTGGCGGTATGTGTTTGATGATGCGGGAATAAGGCAGAGATCAATCGATCGAGAAATTTGCGTTTGGGGGCGGCAGATTCCATGAAGATTTGATCCATGAAAGGCGTGAGCCATAAAACCGTGAGCCACTGAAATAAGTCTGTTTGGTTGGTGACCGTGCCATTGACCAAGGTTTTGCGCTTGGTTAAGGTTTCAGGATCTTGCGCCGCCACCACTGTGTGACTGTCGGTGTCACTATAATGCAGGCGACCATGAACCGCCCAGGGGCTCTGCCTTTCTTGAAACCGGCGCATGTCAGGAATTTTTGCCCGGCGGAGCCCTTTGCTGGTGCCGAGAATAGAGATCGATTCCAGGATATTGGTTTTCCCCGTGCCGTTGGGCCCCGTTATCACCACCGGCCGGGTATCGGTTTCAAGGGTGAGAGCGGTGTAATTTCGGAATGAATAGAGATTAAGCTCAGCCAGCCAGCATGCCGACGCTGCAGGCGATGGGTTGTGCACCCTGCCTCCTTAAACGCGGATGGGCATCAGGACATAGAGGTTTTCACCCTCATCCTGACCATAGAGAATCATCGGCGTGTTTTCATCATGAAGCTGGCCCACCAGAGTTTTAGATTCGATGTGTTCCCCGATTTGGCTGAGATAGGCGGCGTTAAAACCTGTTTCTATCGCATCACCACTGTAATCAATGGCCACTTCTTCAACGGCGCTTCCTGCATTGGGACTGGCGGCTGAGAGCGTGAGACTGCCGGGATTGATGCTCATTTTGATGCCGTTGGTTTTATCTTGAGAGAGCAAGGACACCCGATCCACCGCCTCTAAAAAGTCACGGCGATTGATCTTAAGCTCAAAAGTATTTTGAGTGGGAATCACATCAACATAGTTAGGGAATTGACCATCTATCAGACGGGATTGAACGTGAATGGTGTTAAAGGCAAAAATCACTTGGGTCAAGGAAACGCTGACGTTCACATCGAAATCACGGTTTTTCTCAAGAAGCTTGAGGATCAGGCGAATGGTTTTGCGCGGAATAATCACCCCGGGCATGTCCATGCACGATTTAGGCGCTGGCTGTTGAGCATAAGCCAACCGATGACCATCGGTTGCAACGGCACGCAGGATTTCCCGGTCATCTTGTTTGAGGCTGTGCAGATAAACGCCATTCATGGTGTAATGCGAATCAACATCGGACATGGAAAAAGCTGTGTTGCGCAACAAGGCATAAAGTTCAGCGCCGGTTAAAGTAAATTGATTGGGGAGGTCGGCCGCCAAAGAGGCGCTGAATTGATCGGCTGAAATGGACGGCAATTGAAAACGCGCTTTGCCACTTTTAACAACGACTTGGCCGTTCTCTTCATTGCTTTTGAGTTCAATTTCAGAGCCATCGGGGATGCGGCAGACAATTTCATAGAGAGTGGCGATATTGATGGTGGTTGACCCGGGTTCCACAATGGTTGCTTTGGTTTCCTCGCGGATGCTGACATCCAGATCCGTGGTGGTGAGGAAAAGACGCCCGTCTTGCGCTTCGATCAAAACATTGCCCAAAACGGGAGAGATGTTCCTTTTTTCAACGATATAACGCACATGGCCCAGGGCCTCAGTTAAGCTTTTTTGTTCAATAACGAGTTTCATGAAAGTCCATTAATAAAAATTTAAAGGCATTATATTTTTTATGTCTCCCAACTGCAAGGAGATATGTAAGGACGGGCGGGAGAATTTTGACCCAGTATCCCAAGATTGCGATAGTTCTAGCGAGAGAGATAGCCGCGTTGGGGCTTGTGCACCGCCCACGCAAGGGCGCGAAGAAGCAGGGAAGGAGATTGCCGCAGTCGCGGGCTCCCCGCAATGACGATGGTTTTTTATGCACCGCCCACGCAAGGGCGAAGAATAAAAACGTCATCCTGAGGCGCGCATTTCTTTCCCCGTCATCCTGAGGAGAAACATTGTTTCGACGTGAGGATCTGGTTTAAGGATGGAGATTGCCAGTGTCTTGCTATGTGGTTATAATGAATCTATTCTAAAAACTTTGGGAGGAAAGTCTGATGAATTTATTGCGATTAAAGAGTGTGTTTATCTTGGTTTTTGGGGTTTTGACGCTGTCAAATGTATATGGCGATAATAGAGAAAATGGCTGTATGGAAGAGGGCGAATCCTGTCAGTGTTCTGGACCGAATGAGCTTTGGTCTGCATATGAAAATAAATGTAAGTTGAATGCAGATGGTTTAACTTGTGGCTGTGTTACGTCATATGAAGGTTGTAAAAAAGCAGACCAAGACTGCAAATGTGATAAAGGGAAGGTCTCCACGAGTCAAAATAAATGCATACTTATGATAAGCGATGGGACTGTATATGGGGTTTCATGTGGTTGTAAGTACTCCTAATCAAGTGGGAGGCGTGTGAAGATCTTTTGGAATTCGTAATGAGATTTTCATGGCGGCGTAAAACGCCTCCTCAGAATGACGATTATCTTCTAACAGTTTCCTTCCTTCGCAACGACGTCCCTGTTTGTCATTGCGAGACGGGGCGTAGCCCCAACGTGGCAATCTCCTTTATTCATGAGATCCTCACGTCGCTGCCCTCCTCAGGATGACGTGTGTTTTTTATGATCGAACTACCTGACTTGCACAGGAATGACAGACTAAAAAAAAATTGTGTGATCCTCCTTGCGTCTTTGACAGATTCTTCGTAAAACAGAATATATGACTTGGAATAAGTATATTGGCACAATTTTAATTGTGGCCGGAACAACCATTGGTGCCAGTATGTTGGCGCTCCCCCTGAAAACAGCTGAAATTGGGCTGCCGCGGGGCCTGATATTTATGGCGGTGGCTTGGCTGTTTATGCTGGCCAATGCTTACATCATTTTAAAAGCCATGAAGCCGCACCCAGAACACGCCACTTTTCATACGTTGGTGGTTGATGGTTTTGGTCGCCCCGGTGCTGTGGTGATGGCAATTGCAATGCTGTGGTTGTTTTATGCGTTGTTGGCTGCGTATGCCTCGGGGGCCAGTCAGCTATTGCATCAGTTCACGGGCTATCCGGCCAAAGGCATTGGGATGTTGATTTTTGCCGGGTTTGGCGGCGTGATTCTCTGGCATACCGGCTTCACGGATTATGCCAACCGGCTGTTATTTTTGGTGAAGCTGGCAGTATTTGTGGTGGTGGCTGTGCCGCTGATCCAAATGATTGAAGCGCGCGCGTTTCTGGCGTCTTTTGACCGGCCTTTGACGGGGTTACAGGGTGTGGGCCAATCCGTGGCAGTTTTATTGCTTTATATTGCTTCCTTTGGGTTTCATGGCAGCATTCCCAGCCTGATCACGTACAATAATGGCCAGGGTGCGGCGCTGCGCAAAGCGTTCTTTTGGGGGACGTTTTTATCCGTGGTGCTGTATTGTTTCTGGATTGCGCTGTGCTTAGAATTGACAAAATCAGAGCCCGCAGCGTTGAGAGATATGGCAACGATGATTAAGTTCTTGGGCCAAAAGACGGGGATTATTTGGATTGAAATTGGGCTCAATCTCTTTGCGTTGTTTGCAGTGTTGACTTCCTTTATTGGCGTTGGTTTGGGGCTTAGTGATTATTTTAGAGATATGCTGAAAACGGATCAGCGAGCCGCTCCCTCATTACTGGTGGGGGCGTGCACATTTGTGCCACCAATGGCGGTGATGCTCTATGATGATCAGTTGTTTGTTCAGGCTTTAGAATTTGCCGGAGTGGCTCTGGTCTTTATTGCGGTGTTGGTACCCAATGCCATTCTTCAGGTTCAACGCATACGGCGTCAGAATACCCTTTCAATAGGCGATCATGCGCTCTCTCTTTTTATGATTGCAGCAGCGCTGGTGTTGATTCCGCTTTACTTTTTCGGTTCTTTCTAATTGGGGCCTGTGCTATAGACTAGTAAGGACAATAAAAAGCAGTCGCCATGGAAACAGCCTTTCAAAATATGATTCTGAATCTGCAGATGTTTTGGGCCAAGCAAGGCTGTGCGATTTTACAACCCTATGATATGGAAGTGGGGGCAGGCACGTTTCATCCCGCGACAACGCTGCGGTCCGTGGATCCTCACCCCTGGAAGGCGGCGTATGTGCAGCCATGCCGGCGGCCAACCGATGGCCGATATGGCCAAAATCCCAATCGATTCCAACACTATTACCAATTTCAGGTCATCATTAAACCCTGCCCCATCAATGCCCAAGCGCTGTACCTCGATAGTTTAAAAGCCATGGGCTTTGATTTGAAGGCCAATGACGTTCGGTTTGTTGAGGATGACTGGGAGAGCCCCACACTCGGCGCCAGTGGCTTGGGTTGGGAAGTATGGGGCAATGGCGCTGAGATTTCTCAATTCACCTATTTCCAACAAATGGGCGGCTTGAAATGTGAACCGGTTTCCTTGGAGTTGACCTATGGATTAGAGCGCCTGGCCTTGGTTTTGCAGAATAAAAAAAGCGCGTTTGATCTTAACTGGAATGGTCAAACCGGGGCGGATCAAATCACGTGGGGGGATGTGTTTTATGAAAATGAAAAACAGCAATCCGCCTATAATTTTGAACATGCCGATGTGCCGGTTTTGATGGATCAGTTTAAGCACTATGAACAGCAGTGCGCAAAATTGGTGGACCATGCTTTGCCCTTGCCGGCGTATGATTTTTGTATGAAAGCCAGCCATGCCTTTAACTTGCTTGATGCCCGGGGGGCCATCAGCGTGACCGATCGCGCGGCATACATTGGGCGGGTGCGCGCCATGGCCAAAGCGTGCTGCTCTCTGTGGCGAGAACAACGGGAGTCAGGAAAAGGGGCATGAGCGATTTTTTGTTTGAAATCTTTTCGGAAGAAATCCCAGCGCGGATGCAACAAGCCGCCTGTCAGGCTCTGAAAGACCACTTTGAGAACGGCCTGGCCGAAAAAAACCTGAGCTTTGAGCGTGTGGAAACAGCTGTGACGCCGCGTCGATTGGCGATTTCAATTCAAGGCTTGCCAGCCACACAAGCGGATGAGGTGTTGGAACGTAAAGGCCCCGCGGTGAATGCACCCCAAAAAGCCATTGACGGATTTCTAGAGAGTGTCCAATTGTCTTTGGATCAGCTTGACCAGCGGGACTTGGATAAAAAGGGTGTGTTTTACTTTGCAGCCCTTACGCAAAAGGGACAGGCTACCGGGGAGATTTTGGCCGCGTTGATCAGCCGCTTTTTGCAAAGCTATCGCTGGCCCAAATCCATGCGGTGGGGATCTTCTGACTTTAGCTGGGTGCGGCCTATTCATACATTGGTGGCGTTGTTTGACGGTGAGATATTGCCGGTGCCAGCGCCCCATCCTGGAGTGACGGTTGGGCGGGTGTCATATGGCCATCGCTTTATGGCACCAGATGCTTTTGAGGTGCAAACCTGGGCGCAATACAACCAAGCGTTGCGAGATCGTTTTGTGATTCTCCGAGCAGAAGAGCGGGCGGAAAAAATTCAGGCCGGTTATCAGGAAAAAGCCAGCGATAGAGAATTGGTTTTGCCAGAGACCGCACAGGCACAAGCCAAGCAAGTGGCTGGCTTGGTGGAGTGGCCAGTGGTATGTGTGGGTCATTTTGCCAAAGACTTCCTGCAAATGCCTGTTGAAGTTTTAACCACCTCGATGTGGACGCATCAATATTATACCCCTCTTTATGATACGCAGGGGGCCTTGAGCCATGCTTTTGTTTTTACCGCTAATATTGATCCTGAAGCCGGGGTTGACGCCATTATTGCGGGAAATGAAGCGGTTCTTCAGGCGCGCCTTCAAGATGCTCAGTTCTTCTGGCGCGCTGATCAAAAAGCGAGCTTGGATGCCTGGAATGAAAAATTAAAAGCCCAAACCTTTCATGAGAAGTTAGGGACTGTCTATCAGCGCCTGGAGCGCTTTGAAAAAATGGCCGCCCAGCTAGATGACGCAAACGACGCGTTGAAACAGGCGTGCCGCTATGCCAAAGCTGATTTGGCCTCGCAGATGGTGGCAGAATTTCCGGAACTGCAAGGGGTGATGGGCGGTTATTATTTGGCCCATCATGGATATGATTCAGAGGTATGCCAAGCGGTGCGGCAGCACTACCAAGACCAGGGTCAAACCGACAAAACGGCAGCGCAGTTGGCCTTGATTGAGCGCTTGGATACCTTGACCAGTTTCTTTGCTGTGGGCATTCAGCCGACCAGCTCAAAAGACCCCTATGCGTTGCGCCGGGCGGCATTGGGAATCATTCGTTTGTGTGTTGATCATGGCATAAAGATGGACGTTGAAAGACTCATTCAAACAAATTATCTATCGGTGGTGAGCGATGAAAAAATCGACTATGCGGTGTACAGCCAACAATTGCGGCAGTTTATCCTGGATCGGTTCCGTTACTATTTAAAAGAAACGTATGCCCATGATGTGATTGACGCAACGCTGCGGAGCTCTTGGTTTGTGGAGAGTTTGGATTTTGCCCGGGCTGTGCAGGCCTGCCAGGTTCTGACAGCCGTGTTAAAAACCCCGCAGGGGCACAATTTGGTGATGGCTTTTGATCGGGTGGATCGCATTTTAGGAGAAGCTCAGGAAAGGGACCCTGTTGCAGAAGATGTGTTCCAACATTCCATTGAAACCGCCTTGTGTAAGGTGGTTCAGGCCTTGGAAAAAACAGTGCCGGATTTGGTCAAAACAGGCCAGTTTGAAGCTGTTTTGGGTCAGTTTGAGGCTCTTTATGATCCCTTGAATGCGTTTTTTGAAGGTGTTTTGGTGAATGATCCTGATGCCAAAATTGCTGCCAATCGCCGATCCCTTTTGCAGCTTCTGCGGTCTGTCATGCAGTGCTGTTTTCAGTTTGGATCGATCGAGAAAAGCTAAGAATTGCCGTTTTGGTATCAATCAGATCCTCACGTCATGGCTGCGCCATTCCTCAGGATGACGGGGAGATAAGTGTGCTCTTCAGGGGGTCGTCCTATTTGTCATTGCGAGGCGGGGCCGTAGCCCCAACGTGGCAATCTCCTTCCTCTTCTACGTCATTGCGAAGGAGTGAAACGACTGTGGCAATCTCTCTAGATCCTCACGTCGAAACAATGTTTCTCCTCAGGATGACGGGTGTTTTTTTTGTCATTCTGAGCGACAGAATGGCGCGTGAGAATCCTATCGGTCTCATTTTAGAGCCCTCTGGACGATCTCAAAAGCTGCGCAATTTCTTCTTTGATTTTTGCACGCGCCTTTGGGGTATGCGCATATGCTCTTGCCTCTTTTTTTAACGCCTCAATATTATCCACATTAAAAATTTCATGCAGGAGCTTGTGTTCATGAACTTTAAAGTTGATGCGGTAATAAGAAAAGTTATGAACCAAGTGATCTATATGGAGAAGGGTTTCATGAATTCTCGGTATGGAACTGAGGGTAACCATTTGCAAAACTTCAGAAATAATTTTGTTAAGGGGGATGTTTTTTTTCATGGATTTTTGCTCAACCGCAGACCCGGTACCAAGAGAAATAATGTTGATCTTATGGCCTGGAAAAAGCTCACTTGCATAGAGATAAAGAAGGAGAGACGCACTACTAGAAGAAAGCGTGCCATCAATTAAGGGATATGGCTGAGCCTCTTGCATGCCCATGCTCTTGATGAAAGCTAAAGAAAAATAGGTGGGCGCTGCAGACGTTGCCCGCGCAACATCTTTCATGTAAAAATTTTCAAACTTCTCTGATTCGGTTGGAAAGCTTTTGAAAGTAAAAGGCGCATAATGCCCGGGGGTATTTAAAACCGATAAAAGGACGACTGGCTTGGAGGCATCTTTAAGAGAGGCATCACCAAAAATTTTATCGGCCACCTCTATGCGATTTTTTTCACTAAATCGATACCCGTAATAAACAAGACGGAGTTTATTTAAAACACCGCCCCAAAAATCAGAGCCCATTAAATCTACACTTGCTTTTGTGAATTTATCATTGATCATCTGCATCTGTTCTTTAGGGGATCGCTTTTCCCACCCCTCTTTTTTGGGCATTGTCAGCATTAAACTTATAATGCCGCCTGCTGAAACACCGCCCACCATATCGAAGGCATCATCAAAAGTAATGCCTGCTTCTTCCATGATTTCCTCAAGCAGGGTTATTGAACCCACACCACGAACACCACCCCCATCGATGCTTAAAATATTTATGGGCGGCCGATTTATCTCTGAAAAAGTGGAAAAGCTTAAAACAGATATTAGAAAGAGAAGGGTCTTTTTCATAATTTCACCTTAAAATTTAGACCAAAAATGTCTTTTTTGACCATTTTTTCATTTTGTAACTGTTTCTTGGTTGGAATGACGAGCTCAGCAAAAAAGTCGGCGTATTCAGAAAGTTGCCCTCTGAAACCTAAATGAGTACTGCTAGCATGAAGTTTATTTGAGATGCCTGATGGCTTTCTTCTTTTTCTTAAGTCAAAGTATGAAAAAAATCCATAAAGTTCAGACTTCTTCAATAGTCCCTTGGACTGCATTTCATACCCAAGTTTCAGTTTATATTCATATCCACTATCCCCTAAAAAAAAGATATCTGGATAAAAGGACCAAAAAAGAGGTGTTTTAGGTTTCATGAGTTCTGAAAAGGCAACGCGGCGATCGGCAACTTGCCCTACAAAAGTAACGCCGGCATTCATGCCGTAAGGCAACTTTTGCAAGCGCTGAAGCGTTATATTTCCAATCCAAAAACGCGTATGGCTATCTCTTTGTACTCTTGTTTGCTCTCTATCCTTTGATCCTCCTAATTCCGGCATCCCGTGCTTTAATTTAAAATCAATTAAATTTTTGCCATACCAACTATCGATACCTTCATAAGTATTGGTGATAACAATTTTTCGCACCCGGTCTTGTCTTTTTGATCTCAAGGATCGAATTTCATTTTTTGTATTGGTCATTTCTAGCGCCAGCTCGGATCGGATCTTTTTTTCAGATTCGTTAGCAAACAAATAAGTCAGTCCAAGTTTAAAGTTTTGTTTAATAATATGAAGATCACGGGCTTTGAAATCCTTGCCGATGTGATGAAATTTATCTGAAAAGGCGCCCATCACAAGTTGGAAGGGCCCCTTAAAAAAAGGCTGCTCGTAATCAAAAGATAAATGCTCTTTAGAATTATTATCAATTGATTTTAACGCGTTGAAGTGGATTTTTTCATCAGTCCCCATGAAATTTTCAGCTTGAATACCTCCACTATAAAACAGGGGACCAACGTTTTTTGTGCCCATACTGACAACACCAGACGTGAGGGTTAAGGTTTCTTGCTTTGCTTGGTCTTTACAATTTTCATATTCAGGGTGACAGATCGTATGACCATGATGGGGGCTTCTAAAGTGGTTGGTTAAAACATGGTTAGAGGCATTTCCATATAGATATGGGCACAGAACCAATAATAAAAACTTTTTCATAAGATGCTCCCCTTTAGATTAAAAAAAGCATATATCATGATCTCAGAAACGGCAATAGCTTAAAGGGCAACCGCGCCGTGCGCGGCGTGTTTCCGCCTTAAGTTACCAAAATCTGCCCTGCATTATTAGATCCTCACGTCGTGACTTTGTCACTCCTCAGGATGACGGGGAGATAAGTGCGCGCCTTAGGAGGGCGTCCTATTTGTCATTGCGAGGCGAGGCCGTAGCCCCAACGTGGCAATCCTCTTCTACGTCATTGCGAAGGAGTGAAACGACTGTGGCAATCTTTTTCTTTATTCATTAGATCCTCACGTCACTGCGTTCCTCAGGATGACGGGGGAAGAAATGCGCGCCTTAGGAGGGCGAATTTATGGGGCTGTTACACAAAAAGAACCTTTTTCGCCTTCGGTACATTTTCCCATGTCGCCGTATACATCATAGCAGTCGTGGTCAATATGTACTTCAGAACAGTCGGTTACACAATTAGTTTCCCCTTTCCAGGGCTGTTTGCACATACCCTTAACGCCCCCTGGATCAGTGCAGGGACTGCTAACCGTATTACACGAACCATGCCCCACAACCGGCGCAAGAAATAAAACCACCATACCGACACACTTTAACATTTGCACCATTTCTTTGATCTCCCCATTACTTTATTACTTGAATGTATTTTACCTCTTCCTGTTGATAAAATCAAATCACCCGGTTTTTCTTCTCTATTTCTTTAAACCCCCATATTTTTCCGGGATAGTAATTCATAACAAATCTTTAATAGACTAAGATTAATACAGATGAAGGATTGTCATGCATCAAGAACCCGTTCAACCGCAACTCGCTGGTCACTTGAATCATGTTCTTTATCATACCATGCGTGAACCCCTTCGCAATCTCGTCTGTGTTTCTTCCTTGCTCAGCGAGCAGATCAAGCAGTCTAACAACTCAACGCTTCACGATTATACCGATGCCCTCAGCAGCAATGCCGAGCGTTTATCTGGCATCATCCAAGGCCTTCTTGACTTGATTAATTTAGAACAGGCAATGCTGAGCGAGCAACGGCACTGTCTGAAGTCTCTTGTCAAAAAGGCTTGGAATACCCTGGACCAGACGTATGAGCCCAAGGTCAATCTTCAGTTTCAAGGAACCTTTCCTCAGCACGATGTCGATCCTCATCTGCTGAGCAGAGCGTTCCTTGAGATTTTGAAAAATGCACAACAAGCCACATCTTCAGAGACCATTGATGTGCAAGTGTGCTGTCAAGAAACCGATCAAGATATCATACTCACCTTTCAAAATAGTTGTGGGGGTCTTAGTCCCGCTCTTATAAACACCCTGACCCATCCATTTGTGAGTATCAATCGATCGCGGGAGCATCTCGGATTAGGCCTCACCCACGTGGCCGAAATCATCAAGCGGCATCAAGGAGTGCTTACCGTTGCGCTTCAAAAAGAAAACGAATTCTTCGTAGAAATTAAATTAAAAAAATAAATATTCGTTAAGTAATAAAGCGTATGAATTAACGTTCATCATGTTTCATGACTTTGGTTGTGAAACATCCCCTTAAACTTGATCCGGATCATTCTTGATCCGGGTTCTTTTTTATCTTTTACTTGAAAATAAATAATGAACACTTATATATCAATCTATTAATCAAACAATTTAGGAATAAAAAAATGAAACTTTATTTAAACGCCCTATTTTTTGCTTTCATCTGTCTGTTTCAAATGAACGCAACGTTAAAGGTATATGAAGCTGTTCCCAGTGAAGACTCTCCCTATGCTGGTAGAGAATTTATTTGCTGCCCACCATGCACCATAAAGCATTTAAAAGCTTATCCAAAAATACCCAAAATTTTTTAACAGAGATTCAAGAGGCAAATGGTTATCTGTTTCATGAAGGGGGGGAGAGTGAAAACGAAAAGTGGATCGCTAAGCTTATGGAATTTGAAGCTGAAGATCAGGATAAATATACTGAATTTTGCCAACAACCTGCTGTTAAAGAAGTGATTGAGCAATACATTGAGGAGTATGATGGGATGAGCAAGGAGCAAATCTTAGCCTCTCCTATTCTTTTGATTTTCGTAAAACTTGGCTTAATGTCGGCGGAGTGTTATCAAGGAGAGGATGCTTTTGACTATAAACTGATAGATATGTTCGAAGAAAAAAGTCTGGCACTAGAAGATTATGTGGGGGTCGCTCTATCATTTTATGAATCGTAAGGGTGAAGATAATAAGATTTCTTATGATACCTATGCAGGCGTTTTTAAAGGCTTGAAGAAGGTTTTACCAGAGCAGATCAAAGCCGTTGAAGATTTATATGAAGCTCAAGATCTTTTAACATATTCAGTGCCTCAGCTTAATGAAGAGCTGGGTCAAAAATTAGGTATTGAAATCCCAGAGATTAAGCCAGAAGATGATTTTTTTCTTAGTTTTAGAAACAAATCATGGATTGAAAAACTTCCTAGCCTTTTTGAAAAAACACCCGAAGAGAGTCCCATCCTTATTGCTGCGGGCATGATGCATTTTTTGAAAAATGACGGCACGGGTCTTTTCGAATATTTTGAAGCACAAGGATGTGAACTTCGACTCATGGAACCTTGTCATGAGAGCCTTTCTTAAATAGATAGCCAGGCTTGAGGATTAAGATTTTTTAGCCAGTCATCAACAACCAATCAAAATGCCCAAAACAGGCTCATCAATGTTTCGGGCATATTTGACTTGTAGATAAAATGGTTTGATCATATTTTCTTAAAATCCAACGACATGCTTTTTTTCATACTGGCATTTCAAGAAGCACTCACTCATTTTCAACCCAGTTTCCATCGGAACCTTTGTGATATTTTTTTTCGACCCGCTGCCCACCGCCCACCCGATGAGACACTTCTTCAAGGGAGGCATTGTCCCGTCTTTTTTTGGGATCTTTATATTGTTCATGGGCGCTGTTTTATAAGCTTCACGGTAAATGTCTTGAGCATGCGGGGGCAGGACATGCTGCGCGCCTTTAGGGAGGTCTTTATTAGATTGATATGGCATTTTACCCTCCTGGTTATTTTTTAAGGTACGTCGTTAAACGTTCAAGATTGGTAATGACTTTTTGTCTCAGGCGTTCTTTTTCTTGATCTTGGGCATGTTTCATTTGACTGAATGCAGCCTCTGTTTCCTTTTGCATCTCCTCAATTTCGGCGCGGGCACTCTCGGACCATTTGTGATAATATTCTTTTGACTGCGTTTTGTAGTCCTGCCACTTTTCACCCAAGTGATCAATCTGGTGGTACGTCTCTTTTTTAAGATCCGTAATCATGTCTTGAATTTTTTTGATCATGTTTTCCATCATTTTTCCCTCCTAAATCTTTGGACGATTTATCTATTAACTTTATCATAACATAGGGTAAACGTTTCCGTCAAAATGGCTGTTTTCAAGTTTACTCCACCCGCCTTGATGGAGAAACGGCTACTTCCGGCGTGTACTGTATCAAAATCTCTAGATAGAATAAAGGAATAGGGAGGCTTACTGGGAAGGTTTGGCTTATTTAATTTTTGACATTGAAAAATCAAAATAAGTTCTTAAGTTAATATAAAAAAATATAAAAAAATGAAAAAAATAATGATGACTTTGTTGATGATCGCGGTGCAACTCTCTTGGGGCTTGCACGCCGCGCCTCCCCTCTTAGAGGGGGCTGATTTGATGGGGCGACCCGCTGGTCCAGGATTGATTCATTATTATAAAGATAAATTCAACCCCCCTCAGGGTGATCTTGAACACAGACGTCAAGGCGCCCGGTTTTTGAAGCGGTTTATCTCAAAATGTACCTTGACTGAAGAAGATTTCTCCCCTGAAAACCAAAATAGGGAGGATAATATCCTCGCGGCCATGCAAGCGGTCTTTGACTTGGTTGAACATCGCTTGGGAGACGACTATGAGCTGGGACCGTTGAATGATGCTTATGAAGTCCAGCGACGTCACAAAATCAATTCGGCGTTGGTCAATTTATCCAACATGCTGCTTCACAAACGCTTTTATCCTGGGGCACCGGAAGCACACCCCCTGTTGGGTGCGTCTTTTACGATATATGCCAAAAATATTCGGCATAAGGTTTGGCAGCAAATTGAAGACATCAATGCTTTGGATCACCCAAATGACTCTGATCAGAAAATTTTACCCATGCTCCTGCATGCGTATGTCTACAACGTGATTGAGATGAAGCGCTATGGTTTAGATCCCACAGAAGAAGAAAAACAGAGAGCATGGAGGTTGACGCATGTTATCCAAAATACATATTCACAATCAAAAATGTTGTTTTTGATTCAAGCCACACTGTTGCACTGGGGATATAGGCCAGAGGGGATGACACCTGACGGGGCGCACGAGCAAAAACGAGCCTTTTATGAGCAGTATGTCCGCGTTGATCATCGAGAAAATGCGCCGCTTGCTCTTTATGATTTTTTAGCGCACCCAGAGCCACTAGAGGAAGATATGCCCCAGCCAGCGGGCACCAGAGGCTGATGCAGAAGATGAGATTGTTAACCCTTTAGATGCGCTTGCGCCCAATTTAACGCAGGTGACCAAAGGCAAAAAAAGGGAAAGCGACCATCGTGGATATTTGGCGCTGGCACAACAAATTGCGATAACGGTTGAAGAACCTCTGGAAAACCCAGTTGATGCAGGAGGCGGAGAATATGGATCAGAGCCTTCTGACGCGGGAGATGAGGCGGGGGGATTAGCCTCAGGTGCCTCTTCACCAGATTATTCAGGGGCTGATGCTTCCGAAGATGAAAGGGACGAAGAAACAGATGACGACATGTCAGTAGCCAGTGATGAGGTCAGTGGATCGAGCGCTGCAGCGGCAGAAGGCCGGGGAGCATCTTCTCAGGTGCTTTTAGGTGATTCCTCTCCTAGATCTGGCAAAAGACGCGCATCAGCATACGCCTCTGGTGATACAACGGATGAGGAAGCGTCAGACACGTCAAGTATGCCCGCGGCTAAGAAAGCCTCAATCACTCAGACCTATCTCTTTACGCCAACCTTTAAGCAGGAAAATAAGACAGCTTTTCTAAAGGCTCTCAAAAGGGTTTATCAAGCTAATAACCATCAAAGATTGTTACCTTATGTTGCAGCAAAGAACCTCGCTATCTATTTCCGCACAAACAAGGAGTCTTTTAAACTTCAACACGAGGTCAATCTTAATGATTTCTCAGACGATGCCTTGCGAATCAAAATGAAACGATGGGTCGATGAAATAGCGGAAAAAGATAAGCAGCGTTATATTTTAAAGACTGATGAAAAGAAGGAATTAAATGAAAAGCAGAAAGCTGACATTCTAGCTGAAATTAATTGAGTTTATCGCAATACAGGTGAATACATTCCTTTTAACCAAGCAATTGAAAATTTAAATCAACAGCCTGGTGCTATGAAAATGGATACACGTAAGTTTAGTGGGTTTTTTAGAAAGTGTCCTGATTATATCAGAGGACGCAAGCAAGAAGAAGAAAAGCGTGTTGCATTTTATGGCCTTTTGCAAGGCTTATGTGACCAGTACAAAAAGGAAAATGGTCGGAATATCACCCCAAACCAACTAAAAAATCGTGCAAAGACAGATCAAAAATTTCAACGGCTTGTTAAAAAAAATCCGCACCTAATGAAAAAAAGACCTTTGAATGTGCGATTGATCGGGATCGGGGACGCAAGGGCAAGTCTTAAAGAGCGTCGGGGAGGTGGTAGATAATGTTGGCGTGGTATTCTCTCCACGCGTCTTCAGAGCGCCTGCGCCAGTCTTTGGTTTTACGTGATCAAATTACTTAATATCTACACGCGCAAATTGATCGTTAACAGAGAAGAATGTTGCGTCAACTGACTGGGTAGTATAAGGCTTATATCAACTTAATATTAGATATAGATATGTCCATTGATAAAATTCGCAATGTTGCCATCATTGCCCACGTTGACCATGGTAAAACCACGCTGGTTGACCAACTGTTAAAAGAGGGAACCACCCAAACCCGTCCTACGGATGATGATGTGGGCCGTTTGCTGGATTCCAATGATTTGGAGAAAGAGCGCGGCATTACCATTTTGGCTAAATGCACCTCGATTGAATGGCAGGGGATTCAGTTTAATATTGTTGATAACCCTGGTCACGCTGACTTTGGCGGTGAGGTTGAGCGGATCATGACCATGGTGGATGGTGTGTTGCTATTGGTGGATGCGGCCGAGGGCGTGATGCCCCAAACCAAGTTTGTGTTGACCAAAGCGTTGGAGCAAAACCTGAAACCGATTGTGGTCATTAATAAAATGGACCGACCCGATGGTCGCCCCAATGAAGTGATTGATGAAGTATTAGAATTGTTCATGAATTTGAACGCCGATGATAATCAGTTGGACTTTCCTGTGATTTATGCCTCGGCCAAAAATGGCTGGGCGACCCTGGAGGCCGATAAGCCGCAAGACAATATGCAAGTCATCCTAGAAACCATTAAAACCAAAATTCCAGCCCCAACGGGGAATGTGACCGCTCCCTTTTCTTTCTTGGTGACGATGATTGATAGCAACCCTTATTTAGGCCGGGTCTTAACTGGCCGGATTTATGATGGTGGTGTGAAGGTCAATCAATCGGTGCGGGCGCTGGACTTGAATGGCAAAGTTATTGACCAGGGCCGAATTACTAAAATTTTTGAAATGCGCGGTATTCAACCTGTGCACATTGAGGAAGCCAAGGCTGGGCAAATTGTGTCCCTGACTGGGCTGACGGTGGCAACAGTGGCCAATACCATTGCCGACCCCTCTATTGAAAAGCCCTTGCCGAGTAAAGGCATTGATCCCCCCACTATTGCCATGACCTTTAGCATTAATGATTCGCCGCTGGTGGGACGTGAAGGGAAGAAGCTGACCTCACGGATGATTCGGGATCGCTTGATGCAAGAAAAAGAAAAGAACATCTCGATTCAGGTGAATGAAACTGAAAACAAAGATGCCTATCAAGTTGCTGGCCGAGGAGAATTGCAGCTGGGGATTTTGATTGAGACCATGCGCCGGGAAGGTTTTGAACTTTCGGTCAGTCGGCCGCGCGTGCTGTTTCAAACAGATGAGCAAGGCAATAAAATTGAGCCCATCGAAGAAGTGAAAATTGATGTTGATGAAGGCTATGTGGGCGCGGTTGTTGAAAACCTGGGGCTGCGCAAAGGAGAGCTGCAAGATATGTCGCCGTTGGATGGCAATCGAACGCGGTTGACTTTTCTGTGCCCGGCACGGGGGTTGATTGGATTTCGTAGTGAATTGCTGACCCAAACCCGGGGTACAGGGGTGATGCATAAATCGTTCAGTGGGTTTGCCCCTTACAAAGGACCCATCGAAGGACGACGCAACGGCGTATTGGTTTCTAATTCACCAGGAAAAACCACCTCTTATGCGCTGTTTAACTTGGAAGACCGGGGCATTTTGTTTATTGATCCCAGTGAAGATGTTTATGAAGGAATGATTATCGGGGAGCATAGCCGCGACAATGATTTGGACGTTAATCCGATTAGAGGCAAAAAATTGACCAACGTACGTGCCTCGGGGAAGGATGAAGGCATTCGTCTAACACCGCCCCGTCGTTTGTCGCTGGAGCAAGCTTTGTCTTACATTGAAGATGATGAGTTGGTTGAAGTGACCCCGAATAATATTCGCCTTCGAAAAAAACATTTGGACCCGAACGCACGTAAGAGGCATTCTAAGAAAAGCAACTAACGACTGAGTGGATGACAAAAATCCTTTCTGCGGTAAAACCCTATTTCGACCCTCGGGTGCTGACCATGGCGGTGCTGGGGTTTCCTTACGGAATGATGTTCTTCTTAGGCGTGCAAACTTTGCAGCTTTGGTTAACAGAAGAGGGAATCAGCACGGCTGAAATCGGTTTTTTCTCTTTTGTGACCTTGCCTTATATTTTTAAAGTCTATTGGGCTCCGCTGATTAACTTTATCCCAATCCCATTCCTAAGCTTTTTGGGGCCGCGGCGTAGTTGGCTGATTTTCTCTCATCTATCGTTGATTGTGCTCTTGAATTTAATTGCTTGGTCGAACCCCAGCCAAAATTTATTTTATGTGGGAACTCTGTCTTTTATGCTGCTGATTTTTGCCAGTATTCAGGACATTGTGGTGGATGCCTACCGGATCGAGATTTTGAAAAAAGATCAGGCTGGCCCGGGCATTGGGATGCTGACAGCGGGCTATCGTATGGGATCGTTTGCTGCGACATTTGGAACGCTCACGCTGGCCGATGCCTACTCCTGGCAACTGGCTTATACCGTGATGTCATGTCTGGTTTCCATGGGAATTGTCGCAGCTCTCTTGAATCGAGAGCCTGAAGGAATCAATATTAAATATTCAAATCATGTTCGATTCTTTCGACAGTTTTTTGAGAATTTAGTTCCCCCTTTCCAGGAGTTTTTCAGTCGGCGAGGGTGGTTTTTTGTGGTGCTGTTTATCCTGAGTTACCGAATTGGTGATGCGTTCATTCACACCATGGCCGCCCCGTTTTATATTCAGCTGGGCTTTACCAAAGCCGAAATTGCCGATATTACAAAGTTTTTTGGCGTGCTGCCAACTTTAGCCGGGGGATTGATTGGCGGGGCCCTTGCAACTCGCCTTAACATTTTTACAGGGCTTTTTGCGGCGGGTCTTCTCCATGCGTTGACCCATATTATGTTTATTTTACAAGCCACGTATGGCTATGATCCTCATTTCCTCTATTATGTTATCTTTTTTGAAAACATTACCGGGGGGATTACCACAGCAGTGTTTTTGCTGTATCTCTCGCGGGAGGCGCATCCAAAATACATCCCCACCCAATATGCGTTCTTTACATCGCTATGGTCTTTGCCCACGCTGATGGCCAGTGTTTCCGGCGTTCTGGTCGAGTGGCTGAACCATGATTGGCCAAGTTATTTTAAGTTTTGTTTATTGATTTCGTTGCCGCCTTTAGCCCTGATCTTTGTATTACGGCGCTATCCTTTGTTGCATGCGGGTGGATTAGCCAAACATTAACTGAACGGTGCCTTTGCAGCCTGGTGTATTTTTCTACTCTGAGTGGGGCGCTGCTGCGCTTAAGGGGAATCGCTGAATGAACAACAATCAACACAGGCTTGAAGATCTGATTGGGCATAACATGGAGTATGCTCAAACGCTTTACAAGCGTTACATCACGGATCCTTCAACGGTGCCTGCGGATTGGCGAAACGTCTTTGAACAGCCGGACGCGGATTGGGCTCTTTTTTTCCAGGAAGAGCAAGATCAGCAATCTTTGGACCCCTCGCTGTTTCATCCTTCTCGTAACAACACGGGCGCACAAGATGGGACGGGCCAGTGTCTCAGACCGAACGATGTCCAACAATCGGTGTGGGCGCTGATGATGATTCATGCTTTTCGAGCCCGCGGACATACCAATGCGCAGCTCGAGCCATTTGGGGCTTCATACCAATGCCAAGCCCTCTCCAGAGTTGGATCCCAAGCATTTTGGATTTACCGATGCAGATATGGACACAGATATCTATATTGGCGGGGCGCTGGGACTTGAATCAGCACCGCTGAAGAAAATCATGGCGATTTTGCAGCAAACTTATTGTGGCTCTCATGCCGTTGAATTTGTGCATTTGATGGATCCCGAGCAAAAGTTATGGATTCAAAAAAAGATCGAAGGCTACGTTGCCCAAAAAGTTTTATCTGATGAGGAGCGGCTGGTGGTTTTAAACCAGCTCATGGATGCGGAGAGCTTGGAGACATTTATCAATACTAAGCATGTGGGTGCTAAACGTTTAGGCATTGATGGGTTAGAGGCTTTTATCCCGGCGCTTCATGAAATTTTGCGGGTTTCTAGTGCGCATGGTGTTATTGACACAATCATGGGGATGGCTCATCGCGGCCGCTTAAATGTTTTGTGTAATATCATGAAGAAGCCGTTGGAAAGCATCTTTGCTGAGTTTCTGGGAACCTTACAGCGCGATGGGTCGTTTGATAGTGGCGATGTGAAATATCATTTGGGATTTCGGGCAGAAATTGATCTCGAGGGTAAAAAGATGGCGGTTTTTTTGGCCTCTAATCCATCGCATCTTGAATCCATTGACCCCGTGGTTTTAGGCAAAACCCGGGCGAAACAAGATTTAAAATCCGATGAAAAGCGCGAAGAAGTGATGGCGGTGTTGGTTCATGGCGATGCCGCTTTTATTGGCCAAGGCGTGGTGGCGGAGTGTTTTGGTTTTTCAGATGTACAGGGATATACAACCGGTGGGACGTTGCATGTTGTGATTAACAATCAAATTGGGTTTACCACAACGCCGCCTTCCTCCCGCTCAAGCCCCCATTGCACCGAGGTTGCCAAAATTATCCAGGCACCGATTTTTCATGTCAATGGTGATGATATCGATGCTGTGGTTTTTATGGCGCGATTGGCAGCAGAATTTCGCCATGCGTTCAAAAAGGATGTGGTGCTTGATATTGTTGGGTATCGACGGTATGGCAACAATGAAGGCGATGATCCAACTTTTACCCAACCAAAGATGTATCAGGCCATTAAAAACCATCCCTCTGTTCGAGACTTGTATGAAAAAACATTGTTAGAAGCCAAGTTGGTGGATGAGGACACCCTTACGCAGCTTCGTGAGCAAAGAGAGGAAAGCTTAAAAAAAGCGTATAGCAGTGCGATGAAAGGTTACCGGGTTGAAGTCGATATCGTACACGGTCAGAACTTGGGATTAAAGCCGGACTTCTTGCTGGCGCCAGAAAACAAGGTTTGTGGCATTCAGGTCAAAGATCTTCGATCTTACTTACAGGTTTTGACAACGGTTCCCGATTCTTTGGCAGTTCACAAAAAGTTGCCACGCTTACTGCAAGCGCGATCAGATATGCTCAAAACAGGGCAGAACGTGGATTGGAGCACTGCTGAATCTTTGGCCTTTGCCAGCCTGCTTACTGCGGGTATTCCAGTGCGTCTGAGTGGCCAAGATTCTGTTCGTGGGACTTTTTCTCAACGACATGCTGCGTGGATCGATCAAAAAACCGAAGAGCCTTACATTCCGTTGAATCATCTCTCTGATGATCAGGCGATTTTTGAGCCCTTGAACAGCCCCCTTTCTGAATTTGCCATTTTAGGGTTTGAGTATGGATACAGCTCAGCCAACGTCCGTGCGTTGGTGATCTGGGAGGCGCAGTTTGGTGATTTTGCCAATGGCGCGCAAATTATTTTCGATCAGTACATTAGTTCCGCCGAAGTTAAATGGCAGCGTGTTTCTGGATTGGTGGTGTTGCTCCCCCATGGCTATGAAGGGCAAGGGCCTGAACATTCCTCGGCTCGGCTTGAGCGTTTTTTAAGCCTATGCGCTGAAAACAATATGATTGTTGCCAACTGCACCACACCGGCCAATTATTTCCATATTTTGCGGCGACAATCTTTGGCTTCTTTCCGTAAGCCCCTTATTTTGATGACGCCCAAATCTTTATTGCGGCTGCCCGAGGCGGTATCGTCTCTTGATGAGTTTGGACCAGACCAGGCCTTTCAGCCGGTGTTACCTGATCCAACGGCGCCGGCAAACAAGGTGACACGTGTGATTATATGCACAGGAAAAGTATATTACGACTTGTTGGAAAAAAGAGACACACGAACGGATGTTGCGTTGGTGCGTCTGGAGCAGCTCTATCCCTTTCCAGGGGCGGCAGTGTCGGATGCTTTGTCACGCTATTCGAAAAACATAAAAATCGTCTGGTGCCAAGAAGAGCCTCAAAACATGGGGGCCTGGCAGTATATGGACAGGCGCCTTGAAGATGTGTTGATTGAGTTGAATTTCAACCAAACGCGTCCGCACTATGCTGGACGAGATGCGGCTGCCGCAACAGCATCTGGCTATCCAGCGCAATACACATATAAACAACAAAAACTGATCGAGCAGGCATTAGAGGGGTAAAATTATGGCACAAACTGTCAAAGTTCCACAGCTGGGAGAATCTATTACAGAGGCAACAATAGCGCGGTGGCTTAAGAAAGAGGGGGAGTATGTACATGCAGACGAGCCTATTGCTGAGCTGGAAACAGATAAAATCAATCTTGAGGTCAATGCCCCTGTTGCAGGGCAGTTGAAACAGCAGAAAGCCAAAGAAGGCGATACGGTTAAGCCCGGTGCTTTGCTTGCTGTGATTGATGAAACAGCGAAAGCGGACCTGACGCCAGAAAAATCTGAGAAAAAGCCTGCGCCAGCAGAAGAGGAAGCATCTGATTTTGACGATGAAACAGAACCTAAAGAGGTAGGCTCTGATGATACTGAATCAATGGCGATGGCCTCACCAGCTGCGCGTAAGATTGCTCAGGATAAAGGGGTTGCGCTGACTTCTCTTCAAGATTCCGGCAAAGAGGGACGCATTACTAAGGAAGATGTTTTGAAGGCTGCGGCAGGAGATCAGCAGAAGAAAGACCACTCCCCTCTTGGAAAGAGCGGACACGGGACAACAAAGCGGGTAAAGATGTCTCGGTTGCGGCAACGTATTGCGGAACGGCTCAAAGAAGCCCAATCAACAGCTGCCATTTTAACGACATTCAATGAAATCGATATGTCGGTTGTGATGCAGGCGCGCCAGAAATATAAAGAGGCATTTATCGAGAAATATGGCATTAAGCTGGGCTTTATGTCTTTTTTCACCAAGGCAGTGATTGCGGCTCTTCATCAATATCCTGTGATTAATGCTGAAATTGAGGGCGATGATATTCTCTATAAAACATTTTTTAATATCGGCGTTGCTGTGGGCACGGACCAGGGGTTGGTGGTTCCTGTTATCAAAAATGCTGAACACATGGATTATCATGAAATAGAGAAATCTATTAGCGCTTTTGCACAAAATGCCCAAGCGGGCAAGCTGACGTTGGAAGACCTTTCAGGCGGTACCTTTACTATTTCCAATGGGGGAACCTATGGGTCTCTTTTCTCAACGCCGATCTTGAATCCGCCACAGTCAGGGATTTTGGGCCTTCATAAAATTGAGGAACGGCCGATTGCTGTGAATGGTGAGGTAGTGATTCGCCCGATGATGTATGTCGCGTTGAGTTATGACCATCGATTGGTGGATGGTAAAGAAGCTGTTGGCTTCTTGGTGGCTGTGAAACAGTTTATGGAAGATCTAACACGCCTGCTGCTAAATATATAAGGAGACAAGATGACAGATTCCTATGATGTTGCCGTGATTGGTGCTGGTCCTGGTGGATATGTGGCCGCCATTAAGTGTGCGCAACTGGGGCTTAAAACAGTTTGTATTGATAAAAGATCAACGTTAGGGGGGACATGTTTGAACGTGGGCTGTATTCCCTCAAAAGCTTTATTAGATGCAACTGAGAAATATGCAGGACTTGATGACCTGGCAGATCTTGGCATTCAAGTTGGATCCAAAAAGGTAAATTTATCGCAAATGATGGCAAAAAAAGATCAAGTTGTCAGCGATTTGACCCAGGGCATTCAGGCACTGTTCAAGAAAAATAAGGTTACAGCGCTGGAAGGCGTTGTCCAGTTCAAGGATGCCCATACACTTCTTGTTCAGGGAAAAAAGAAACAAGAGATCACTGCAAAGCATATCATTCTTGCAACCGGCTCAAAGAGTACAGATCTGGCGGGAGTTGAGATTGATGAAAAAAAAATTGTCAGTTCAACTGGCGCTTTATCTTTAAAGAGCATCCCTAAAACCCTGACAGTGATTGGCGGCGGGTATATCGGATTGGAGATGGCCTCTGTGTGGGCACGCTTGGGCAGTCACGTAACTGTGGTGGAGTATGGTGATAAGATTGTGCCCATGATGGATCATGATGTGGCGCAGGCCTTGCATAAGGCGCTGGAAAAACAGGGGATGATATTTCAGTTGAAGGCAGAGATGATGGAGGCAGAAACCAAAAGAAACCATGTTTTATTGACGCTTAAATCCCGAGAGACTGAGAAGGAAGAAAAGATCAAAACAGATGTGGTTCTCATTGCGGTGGGACGAAAGCCTAACACCGACGGGCTTGGCATCGACAAAGTGGGCATTGAAACAGATGAGCAGGGATTTATTAAGGTGAATCAGAGCTATCAAACATCCCAACAACATATTTATGCCCTGGGAGATGTGATTCCTGGCCCCATGTTGGCACACAAGGCAGAGGAAGAGGGGATTGCCGTTGCGGAACTGATTGCGGGTCAGGCGGGTCATGTGAACTATCAGGCGATTCCATCAGTGATTTACACCACCCCTGAAGTGGCATCAGTGGGGAAAACAGAAGAAGAACTAAAGAAGGCAGGAGTTGCTTATAAAATTGGTAAGTTCCCTTTCGCGGCAAACAGCCGGGCTAAAGCAACGTCTCAAACACAAGGCTTTGTGAAAATTTTGACCGATGAAAAAACCGACCGGGTTTTAGGGGTGCATATCATTGGAGCCCATGCCGGAGATCTGATTGCTGAGGCTGTGCTGGGCCTGGAATATCACTGTTCAGCCGAGGATATTGCCCGAACGTGCCATGCCCACCCAACGCGGTCAGAAGCACTGAAATAGGCGGCTATGGCTGCTTATGATCAGCCTATTCATCGCTAGAAGACCATTTGCGGATATAAAGAGTTTTAAAGTTTAGCACACGCCAAAAGAAGCACATGAGAATGGCACCGATGATGGTATAGATCATGGCGAGCTCTATTTTTTCACTGCTGATTTTGTGCGAATCGATGCGGAGATAATAGGATAAAAGCAAGCCCCATATCACGGCAATTTCTGGATAGGGTTTTTCGTGGAAGTGTGTGATGTAGGATTTCTTGCGAATGATGTCCCGTAAGATGCCACCCCCTGTGCTGGTGATAAAGGCAATAAAAGGACCCCATATCAAAAGCGGGTCCGCATTCATCACAACGGACACAACAACCCCGAGGACAATAAAGCTGGCAAAGCCGACTGTATCGGAAGTGAAATAAATCGTCTCAAAAAACGAGGTGACCTTTTTGTTTTGAAAAGTTTTCTTCTTGGAAAAAAGATGAATACATAAAAAAGAAAACAGCGTTGTAAACAACACAATTAAAATATAAATGGGTGATTGAACGAAGGCAATTTCGTGACGACTTAAAAGTAGATCCCGCATAATTCCCCCACCGGCAGAGGGAAGCAAAGCATACACAAAAGCCCCGAAAAGGGTTGTTCGATCTTGGTAGGCAAGGATGATCCCAGAGAGGGCAAATGCAATGGTTCCAATGACTTCAATAATGAAGAACCAATTGCTATTGAGGGTTTGCATCATCACCAGAGGTTGAACGTATTTTGCAAACAACTTATCAAGGCGACCGCTCTTCTTAAGAGAGGACAGGGCCTCATTGATCTGCTGGATTTTAGCTTGCGAATGGACGGCTTTACTGAGGCAGATATGTACCGGAGATGATTGGCCGATGGGCATTTCTCGGATGTTTTTTATGAGACCAGCCCGCCAAACTTCGGTTGCACCACTGAGGCGATCAGCCAAGAAGCCATCAATTTCATCATTCATTAGCTTGCGAATATTTTCGCTGTTGTCTCGGGCAAAATAAATTTTGTTTTGGTTGTTGGGATCATTGATAAAGGCGTTCAGTTCAGGGTCTGTGTGACTAAAGCTGCGAACGACGCCCAAGCGATATTGATTCCTTTTCATCAGTTTAATCAGAGAGGTGGGGGTGTGATCATCAACCATCAGCGAGAGTTTCTTTTTTTTGATAAAAAGCCCGGTTCGCTCCTTGCGGTATGGCAAAGAATAAAAAACAAAGGGTTCGAGGTCTGCTGTTTGTGTTACCCCTGCAGCCAGATCAACATCGCCTGTTTTAAGTTTTTCTTTATGTGTGTGCCACTCAAGAGACTCAAATTGAACTTCCGAATGAAGCATGGATAGTGTGGCACGTAAAAGCTCGGGGTCAAGGCCGGTTAGATTTAAGATGCCATCGCGGCCTTCTTGGACATATTGATAGGGATCTTGCTGGTACCACCCACTTTTATAGGCAAGTCCTTGGTTTGATAAACAAAGGAGGCTGATACAGCACAAGAGAAGACGGGCATATCTTATCACTGGCTTTCCTTAATTTTTTTAAGAGAGGCCATCGCAAGCTTTGTTTTTTGATTCGCCTCCACAAGCTTTTCTAAAGCGTCTTTTGCTTCTTGAATGACTTCTGGTGCAGCTTTTTCAATAAAGGCTGGATTGTTTAAACGGGCAGAGAGGCCGGCTTCTTCTTTTCCGCGTTTCTGGAGAGTTCTCTCAAGGCGGGCTAATTCAGCGTCAAAATCAACCAACCCCTCAACTCTCATATGATAGCTATGACTGCCAACAACGATTTGTATGGTCGACTGAAGGGCCTTTGAGTCTGTTTGCAGATTGAGGCGGCCGACTTGTTGAAGAATAAGACTGTAGGAATCTATATCGTTAAGATCAGAAAGCGAAGTCGTGGGCGCATCAACATCAACAATTTGTCCGGGCTTAATACCAATTTCAGCCTTGACTGCCCGAACGGTTTTCACAAGATCAATCATCCAAGGAACAATTGACGATGCGTGTTGCTCAAAAGGTTGTGGTTTTGGCCAAGAAGAAAGCATCAGGGGAGAGCTCTCTGGCATGACTTGTTGCCAAATTTCTTCGGTAACAAACGGCATGATTGGATGCAAAAGATGTAAGATTTGGATCAATCCCCACGCCAATGTTTTTTGCGTTTCAGAACGATAGGTTTCTTCTTTTAAAAGAGGCTTTGTCAGCTCGAGATACCAATCACAATAGGTCCCCCAAATAAAATGATACAAACGATGAGAGGCCACATTCAGTTCATAGCGATCGAGCGCTGTTTGAATGTCGACAATGAAATCATTGAGTTCCGCTAAAAACCACTGATTGATGGGATGGTTCACCTCTGTTGCTTGAAATTCAGCATCAAATTGAGCATCTGTCATCATGACATATCTTGATGCGTTCCACAGTTTTGTGACAAAATTACGCGATGTTTCGACTTTTTCCTCGGAGAACTTAATATCGCGTCCAGGGGTTGCCATGCTGGTGAGGGTGAATCTGAGAGCATCTGTTCCGTAACGTTCCATCACATCGAGAGGATCTACAACATTGCCTTTCGATTTTGACATCTTTTGCCCTTTTTTATCTCGAATCAGGGCATGAATATAAACATCTCGAAACGGGACGGCATCCATAAATTGGCAACCCATCATCATCATCCGCGCAACCCAGAAGAATAAAATATCACAGCCTGTTACCAGAACGGAAGATGGATAAAAGTGCTCCAGTTCTGGGGTTTTTTCAGGCCAGCCAAGGGTCACAAACGGCCACAATGCCGAAGAAAACCAGGTGTCTAAAACATCAGGGTCTTGGGTGAGAGGGATCTCTTTACCAAACTGTTTGACCGCGTATTGCTGGGCGTGTTCTTCAGATTCAGCGACGATGACTTCGTCATTGGGGCCATACCAAACTGGGAGAGCGTGTCCCCACCAAATCTGACGGGAGATGCACCAGGGGTGGATGTTCCGCATCCATTGGAAATAGGTTTCACGCCAGTTGTCAGGGATGAAGTTTGTTTCTTTGTCTTCAACGGCTTTAATGGCTTTTTTTGCGAGTTTCTCGGCATCAACAAACCACTGCTGTGTGAGCAAAGGTTCAATGACACACCCCGTACGATCACTGATGGGCAGGGTCTGTTCTTTTTCTTCGATGCGATCCAGTAAGTCAGTTTCTTCTAACTGTTGAATCACTTTTTGACGCGCTTCTTGAACAGAGAGGCCTCTAAATGAATCTGGGACATTTTGATTCAGTGTGCCGTCTTTGTTGAGGATGTTCAGCGTTTCAAGCGCATGGCGTTTGCCAACCTCGAAGTCATTAAAATCATGGGCAGGTGTGATTTTAACAGCCCCTGTTCCTTTTTCAGGATCGCTGTATTCATCAGCAATGATGGGTATGTGACGATTAGTAAGGGGAATGCGCACCTGTTCACCGATCAGATGATGAAGAGCCTCATTATAAGGATGGATGGCGATGGCTTGATCCCCGAACAAGGTCTCTGGCCGCGTTGTGGCAATGAGGACATGTTTTTGAGGATTTGATACCAGGGGATACCGAATAAAATAGAATTGTCCTTTTACTTCTTTATTGGTGACTTCCAGATCTGAAATGGCCGATTGCATGTCTGAATCCCAGTTAACCAGTCGCTCATCCCGATAAATGAACCCCTGTTGATAAAGGGTGACAAAAACCTTGGTCACGGCCGTGTTAGCCTCGGCGTCCATGGTGAAACGTTCTCGACTCCAGTCAGCACTGGCGCCAAGCCTTTTGAGTTGATTGATGATTTGACCGCCAGACTGTTCTTTCCAAGACCATACTTTGTCTATGAAGGCTTCTCGCCCCAGATCTGTGCGGGTGATCCCTTGTTGTTTGAGTTGTTTTTCAACAATGATCTGGGTTGCAATGCCCGCATGATCTGTGCCCGGCTGCCAGAGGACTTTTTTGCCCAGCAAACGGTGATAGCGAACCAGCGTATCTTGAATGGTAAAGGTGAGCGCATGGCCGAGATGAAGAGATCCGGTCACATTGGCAGGGGGCATAATGATGCAGTAGGGATCACCTTCTGGATTGACCGACGAGCTGGAAAAGCAATTGTGGCGTTCCCACTTTGACCAAATTTCTTTTTCGGTTTCTTGCCAGTTAAAACTTTTTGTCACAGAAATTTCTCTCTTTTAACTTTATTTATCTTAATCTTTTGACCTTGTCAGTAGCTAACTCTTTCTTCAAGGGAGGAAGGATTCGCCATGGATTTTGAGTTTTGTTCTGGTATGATCACATCATGGATACACTCGAAAAAATAAAAAGTAAACTTTTCAAGGCTGTCTTGACCTCTGACCTTCGTGAATGGTCTTTGGAGGCATTAGAGGATTTACGGTTACAGGTTGGCGGACTTGACATTCCGGCCATCACCCTCTTTAAAGGCGAAGCTGATATTGCTCTGCGAGAATTTAACAGCTTTTGCGACCATCTGATTTTACAAGAGCTAACAGAAAAAGGCTCTGAGACTGCCCGCACCCACGAAAAGGTTGAAAAGGCCCTTGCATTGAAGTTTGCTCTTTTTCATGAGTCTCAGAGTGTCACCTTGGCGATTGTGAAATATCTTTCTCATCCTTTGAGGTTAAGGCTGGCGCTTGACCTTCAGTGGCAAACCTTGAATAAAATTTGGTATTATGCCGGTGATCGTGCGACAGACTTTAACTATTATTCGAAACGGGCGCTTCTAGGGTATATCTATAAAACAACTTTTATATTTTGGCTGCGCCATCGACATCAGGACTTGGATGATACCTTATCTTTTATGCAGAAGCGCTTTAAAGATGTGGCCCTTGATCCCCAAGCCAAAAATTTTTTGAAGGAAAAAGTTCTTTTTATGAAATCGATGATCCTGAAGAGAAGCCCATGAAACAGCCTTTGAAATATGTTCTTTTGGTTGCTTTTTTATGTGGGGCTTTTATTGGGCAAGCCCTTGAGCTGCCTAAAACGGAACAACAGCTTTTAAAAAATCTGAATGATATTCATACCTATGAAGCAGACTTTGTGCAGATCAATGACGATGGGTCCAAGGCTGCTGGACGCTTTTATATGGATCGGCCCAACCAGAGGCTTCGATTTATTTACAGCCACCCTGAAGGAACATCAATTTTAGCAAAAGAGGGATGGATTAAGATATACGATGCAGATCAAGATGAAGAGATGAGCTTAAGTATTGATGAAACGCCCGCTCAGTTTTTTCTTAATGGAGAAATCACCCTCGATACAACAGATTTTCAAAGGGAAATCGTAGAGGCTGAAGGCCGCGACACCCTTTTGAAAGTGTTTGATCAAAACAGCGGTTTTTTGCTGGTGTTGCCGATTGCTCAACGCACACAGTATCTTATGGGATGGCATGTCAGAGATATCAATGGGAAATGGACCCGAATAAGATTTTCAAATATTCGGCTGAACCAACCCATTGATGAAGAAGTTTTTAGAAAAAATAAGTCTTTTACCAGTCATCGAGACAAGTAGTTTTTAATACACACTCTCTAAGACAGCCTCAACTTGAGGGAGGATATTGTGTTTTGACTGCCACTTCTCTAAAGAGACATCACCTGTTCTGAGCTCTCGATAAAGGGCGTTGCCTTGCAACTTATCAAAAACGGTTCCTAGGTTGCTATACATATTAAACCAATCTGTATAGCGACCCCGCACTTCATTCATCGCGGCAAGTTCAAGAGACGTTCGGCCTCTGGTGGCTTCTCGCTTGAGAGAGTTGCTTGTACGATAGGTGTAATGCGGTAAACGGGGGGTCACAAGGATAATCACTGATTTATAACTTTTGGTTTCCGATCGTTTTGAAAAGAAGAAATCCAAAATTGGAATGTCGCCTAATACTTGTGTTCCACTGCGATCACTGTTGTGAACCCTGTCACTTAGCCCCCCAAGGACGAGGGTATCTCCAGCCTCAAGGACAACATCTGAAATCAGACGGGTTGTTGATGTTTGGAAGCCTGCCACAGAACCCTCCTTTACATTTGCGTTTTGTGGAACAAAGAAACTTCTTTTGACATCCAGCTTGATATTAACCCGGCCATCATCAAGGATATGAGGGGTTACAACAAGAAAAATCCCAACTTCTTTTTCTTTGAAATCAATGTTGTTATTGGTTCCAAATCCAAAAAGGATATTATCACCAGAGAAAAAGTGCGAGGATTCGCCATGGCGTGCAAGGAGTGACGGGCGTGCCAGAATTTCACTTCGGGTTCCCTGGGCTGTGGCTGCATTTATACTATAACTTACTTCTGGAATGGTAATGCTGTGAAGAAAATATTGAAAATTGCTGTTTTTTGCCCCAGCGGTACTAAATCCACCATTGTCAGAAGAAAAGTTTGTGTTAAACCCGCTCCCAAATTTATGGTGGAGGCTATAATTCAAAGTTAATTTTTCAAGAAGGTTTAAACCATATGTATCTGTGTTTTCTTCTTGTGTGAGGATCAGGACAACGTCAACAATGACCATCCGGTCATCGATCTGATCAAGGGTTTTTTCTGTGCTCTTTTCATCGGCACTTTCAGGACTTTTGATTTCTTCTTTTAACGCTTTAAAGCCACCTGAAGCCATGCCCGTATCCTCTTCTGAGGCTAATTTGAGATGCTTATGAAAGCTTTGCCAGTCCCCAATTCGGTTGGCAACAAAGTTTGCTTTGCGCTGATGTTTTTCGAAGCCTTTAAGTTTTTTTTGATAGATCTCTGCTTTTTTAAATTCACCACCAGCTGCCATGATAATAGCGGCTGTGTGCAAGAATTCTGGGTTTTTAGGATCCAGGGACAGCGCTTTATCAATCGCACCTGCAGCTGTTGTGATATCGTGTGCATAATAAGAACTAACGGCAAGCCCATGAAAAAATTTGGGCTGGTTCGGCTTGTTCAAAATGGCACTGGCAAAATCATTTTGTGCTTCTTGATATTTCTTTTTCTCAAGCATGAGAATACCGCGATAGTAATACGAGTATGCGTGAGATGGATCACGTTTAATGGCTAGGGTATAACCAATTTCAGCGAGATCTGCTTTTTTAGCATCCCCTTGTTTGGAGATTAAATGATAGGTCAAGGCATTGAGAAAATGAGGTAGGGGATCTTTAGGTTTAGAAGCCAGGGCACGATTAAACTCCAAGCTTGCGCGAGCCAAATCATCTTCTAAGAGATGATTCAGGCCTTTTTTCTCATGCTCACTTAAGAGAGATGATTGTGCAATTTCACTTGAATTCAAAAAAGAAACAAGTTTGGCAGATGAATATTCTGTATCTTCACTTGTGTGTTTAGAGCAAGAACTGAGGATAAGAAGAAGAGAAATAACAACAGTGACTGGTTTTTCTTTGAGGTAAATCATGGCTCTAGGCTTGTTCTTTCTTTGATGCTTGTTTCATCAAGGTTTGATTAAATTCGGGCTGTAATATATCCATGCTTCTCTTCTCCAGAATCGTTTTATCTGAGATGACATCAAGAGTTTTCGGAATATATTGTGAGATTGGGATATCAACTGAGGACGGTAGAGCTTTTGCAAGACTTTGGAGGAACCAAGTAACACCAAGGTGTTCAGGTATGGGCAAATCCTTGAAGCTGCCTAGTAGTGTTAGATCGCTTAGGGAAGGGTGATAGACTTGGATAAAGAAGAAGTTCTCTTTGACTTCATCTAAGATATTTTTAATGATGTCCCCAGGAATGGCATCATGGGTGATAAAGATCAGCCGGGTTGCAAGCCGCGAGGAGGCAAGTTTTCGAAAGGGGGCAATAAAGCTGTCTTTAACTTTTTTAAATGTAGGCTCTTGGTTAATGGCGGCGTTCATCTCGGCTTCTGAAAGCTTGATCTCACGAATTGGGCAAGATTTTTTGATCAGAGTGATCAAGAAACTTGGGGAGGTATCCATGAAAGCAAGCGCTTCATCTTGACTTTGACAGAATTTTTCAATGCTTTTTATAATGCTTTTTGTTTTAATGCATTTAAATTCATAGCTTTTACTTAAAGTCTCTAGAGCTCGCTCTGCCGAGATATCAGACCCTTCTATTCTAATGGTTTTAAGATCGCTGAGTTTTTGATGGGGGGCGTTCTCTGGAACAACAAGATAGAAACTTGAATACCCCAAGTACAAAAGACCCCGTAAATTCATGTTGGCATAAGTGCCATCTTTTTTATAGAAAAATTTCTTCAGGGCATACTCAGGGATAATTGCAAAATCGTTTTCACGTTCTTGGAGGCGTCTGAGATTTTCTTGGGTTCCTGAAGTTGCTTGTGCTTGACATTGGTCGTTTTCTGCGCTGATGATTTGGCACATAAGAGCGCTTAATCCAATGCTAAAACTATAAATATCTCCACCAGCAATTTTAATTTTTTGATTTCTTGGGTGGAATGGATTTGATTTTACACTGTTGCAGGATAAACAAGCACACAAACCAATCAAGATGCTAAAAGACAACAGATTATTCTTGAGATTCATCATTTTGAGCATTTTCACCTTCAGGTATTTTTTTACTACTTACTGTAGAGGCTGTTTCTTGAGAAGCTTCTTTCCCCTCAGGCATTTTTTTATCCTTTACTCTAGAATCAGTTTCTTGAGGCGTTTTTTTACCAGAGGGTGCTTGGGACTTTTTCTTTAAAGTGGGAAGAGATTCAGATGGCTTATCCTGATTTTGAGAGGCGTTTTCTGTATGACTTGTTGGATCTTTTTTGCCGGTCTCTTTTGAAGGTGTTTCTTTTTTCTCTAATGAGGCAATTAATTGAGAAAATTCGAGAGGTCTACAGTGTTCAAGGACAATGCCGGTAGGCAGTATCACTCCACATAATTTTGCGCCTTCTAAATTTGTATTGTTTATGATGGCACCGCTTAAATTCACACCCCGAAGATTTGAATAGGAGAGGTTGGCATTTGTGAGATTGGCACCTCCAAGATCTGCTCCACTAAAGTCACTGAAGTCAGCAACTGCATTGGAGAGATCAGCATCTTTAAGAATAGCATTTTTAAAAGAGGATTGACGAAGATGGGCATTCTTAAAATTAACGTCACGCATCTTAGCTTCATCGAAAACGCCATTAATGATTTTGCTATCACTGAAGTCTATATCTAGTCCTTCAATGTGAGTAAAAGAAGGGAGAACAAGATTAGCGCCTTTGAAAGATGCATAGTTTAAATCGCCATTGTTAAAGCTGGCAAACTTGCCTTTGGTATAGGAAAAGTCTGCATGCATAAGGCCTGCAAAGCTTGCCTGTATATTGGAAATGTTAGAGTGACTTGCGTTCACGTCACTCATGAGTGCATGGACGAAATTTGTTGCTTGGAGGTTTGAATGCGTGAGTTTTACATTGGTGAGGATGGCACCAAAAAAGTAGGAGCCTGTTAAGTTTGAGTGAGAAAGATCGCGATTTTTAAGATCAGTGAATTTATAGTTACAGGTTACGCAAGCCTTGTAGGGCCCAAGTGCTGTTGGCTCATCCCCAGAATTTGAGCAGTTTGCTAGAGCCAGTAGCAAAAACAAATGTCCAACACTTTTTAACATAACATCTCCCTGACGCCTTAAGAGTAGATAATGCCTCGCAACATGTAAAGAAAAAAAACCCCCGCAAAAAAGCGGGGAAAACAAAAGGATAAGTAATTTAACCTTATCTGCGATCGCCAAGAAGGCGCAAAAGATGAATGAAAAGATTCATGAAGTCTAAGTAGAGCATGAGAGCCCCATTGACAGCTTTTTTCTCGGCATCTTCTTGAGAATCTGCCTCTTGATAAATTTCTTTAATTCTTTGAGTGTCATAGGCTGTTAATCCCGTGAAGATCCCAACCGCTAAAATAGAGATGAGGAAGCTGAGACCACTACTGCCCATAAAAATATTAACCACGCTCGCAATAACTATCCCAATCAATCCCATGAAAAGAATAGATCCCATTTGGCTGAGGTCTTTTTTAGTGGTGTAGCCATAAAGGCTCATGGCACCAAAGGTGGCAGATGTTATTAAGAACACCCGAAAAACACTGACGCCTGTGTACATGTACAGGATCGGTGATAAAGATAGGCCCATTAACGTGGCGTAAACGTAAAAAATCATTTGAGCTGTTTGGGCAGCCATATTGTGCAAGCGCGCTGCAAAATAAAAAACCAGCCCCAGCTGTACAAAGAGTATGATCCACATTGGTCCATTCATCAGAGCCATTAGTGTAGAGGGGCTTTGCAGAAGAAAGTAAGAGACGAGTGCTGTGACGCCTAAACCAATAAACATAAGATTGTAGACGCGCAACATGAAGGCACGTAGACCTAAATCAACGCCAACGGACGAGGAAGAAGAACGTATAATTGTTTTGTTTGTCATAGTAACCATCCTTTAACTTGTGGATTTTATCTATTAATACCTTGAAATTATAGTAAATACAATAGGATCTTGATGGATCAGGTTCATAAAGAACGCATATGGTGCCAGTGTTTTTTCTTGACAATGTGATTGGAGGGCTTATAAAGAATTTTAACATCAATTTATAAGAGTTTATCAAATGTTCGCAATCATTAAAACAGGTGGCAAACAATACAGACTAGCCAAAGGTGCTAAACTTCTAGTGGAAAAACTTGAAGGTGAGGTTGGTAAAGAAATCCAATTTACCGATGTTTTGATGGTGGGCGATGACAAAGAAACTGAAATCGGCACTCCTTTTATTCAGAATGCCGAGGTTGTTGCAAAAGTTATTGACCAAATTAAAGACAAGAAAGTCATTATCTTTAAGAAAAAGCGTCGTCAAAACTACCGCCGTAAAAAAGGACACCGTCAACTTAAAACAGTTATTGAAATCCTAGATATCAAAAAAAACGGAAAGTCGGTTGCGCCTGCTACATCTAAAAAGCCAGCTCCTGCGAAAAAAGAAGAAACAAAGCCAAGCGCTGAGAAAAAAGAAGCTGTGCAAAAAACATCTGCAACTGAAACAAGCAGTGACACCCCCAAGAAAACAGTTAAAAAAGCAGCCCCTAAAACAGCTGCAAAGAAAACAACCAAATAATTAGGAGACTTTAATGGCACATAAAAAAGCAGGTGGTAGTTCGAGAAACGGAAGAGATTCTGCCGGTCGCCGTCTTGGTGTGAAAAAATTTGGCAATGAAGCTGTGATCCCAGGTCAAATCATCATTCGTCAGCGTGGGACAAAATACCACCCTGGTGATAATGTGGGTATGGGGAAAGATCACACAATTTTTGCTAAAGAAACCGGATCTGTTGAGTTTTCCATTCGCCGCAATCGTCAAACGGTATCTGTGAAGGTATAGGATCACTCTTTATAATGAAGTGGTTTAAATCAATTTTAAGATGGCCCTGTTATGCAGGGCTTTCTTTTTTAGCTTTTGTTGTTCTCAATTACACTTTATCGCCTTAAAAAATGATCTCTCCTTAAGGCAGGTGGTTGGGTTAGAGTCTTATAACAAGACAGCCAACGCAGCGCTGCCACCGGTTTATCTAATCAGTTTCGCCCACGGCCCAGCATACTATTTACAAAACCAAAATGCTATGGCGGCATCAGCCTTAAATAAGGGTGTTGATTTTATCTTTAATTTTCGATCTTCTCACCTGGCGCCACAGTTTTTAGAAAGCAATAAAGAGGTTTTTGAAAAGCATGGCCCTAATGGTTTGTGGATTTGGAAACCCTATTTGATTGATAAGGTTTTAAAGGAAATACCAGAAGGGGCTTATCTGGTTTATCTAGATTCAAATTTTATTTTCAAAAAGCCGATTGTTCCCTTGCTTAAAAATCTTGAAACCCATGACATGGTTCTTTTAGAAGCCTTGGGCAAACCGCAAAAATTAGCTGAATATGTGAAAATGGATGTACTGAAGACACTTGATGTTGATCTTGGGCGCCATCAAGACAGCTCCGTTTTAGCGGGTGGATGCTTGTTCCTTAAAAATAATGCGCGGACCCGATCTTTCTTCGTCGCTGGTATGAGCTATGTCAACACCCCTATTTTCTTGATGGTTCTCAATCAGTTGCAGCCAATCATCAGTCGTTTAAATATCATTTTCATGAAGGCGCCTTGTTGTCCGCGCTGTACTACAGCGTTCTCCCAAAATCTAAGATTCTGACGATGAGAGAGGGGTATGAATATTTCTACTGGGCGCACCGTAAAAGAAGTTATCGCAGTTCTTTAAAAACCTATTACACACTTTATGGCGTTCAAGAGACGCTCTTTTATTCCTTGCGACCTTCTGGTTCGGCGTTGACGTCTGTAAGCATTCTGAATTTCCCTCCACTGGTTCATGTAAGGAAATGGTTGTACCAAGCTTTGGGTTGGTAAGAGAGAGCGCACAAAAAAAGCGGCTATCAAATAAGCCGCGTTTTTTTACGAAAAGATAGGATGACTTTATTCGGCGCTGTCTTCTTTTGAGACGGTTAAACCATCTTGAATGATTTCTAGCTCCATGGCCGCACTTTCCGGCTGATTAACCCATTTTTGTTCTTCATTCAAAAATTCAAGCACGTCTTCATCGTCTGCGATCGGGGTGATTTTTTGATTGGAGCGAATGAGGTTTTCTCTTAAGATTTTGGGATCGACAAATTTTCCGGCAATCTCTCTTAAGGCAAGGACAGCTGTTTTATCATTGTCCCGGGTAACCTCGGAAGGGGCCCCAGAGATGATTTCTCTAACCCGCTCGGCAGCTAAAATAACCAAATCAAATCGATTTGGGATCTTATCAATACAATCTTCTACGGTAACTCTTGCCATCGTTTGTGTTCCTTTGTTCTGTGCTGACTATATCGACGTCATCTCTCTTTGACAACACTGTTTTAATCAATCCGTAAACTCACCATTGATTTGACCTGCTTGATAGGCGGCAAACGTTGCGCTTTTGAGAAGGTCTGATGTTGTCGTGGTCATTGACACAATTTGAACCGCATGGTTGAAGCCCGTTAAAATCGGACCAATCATCGATCCTTGTCCTTTTTCACACACCATTTGTGTGGCAATACACGCTGAGTTAAGGTCGGGCATGATCAGAATGTTGGCCGGCCCAGAAAGCCGGTTAAAGGGATAGTAAGCCTGCATTTCTAAATCAAGTGCAACGCTTGGCGTCATCTCCCCTTCGTATTCAAAAGCGCGTGGTTGTTGATCAAGGATATCAAGAGCCTTTTGAATGGTTGTGGGCTCTGCTGTAATTGGATTGCCAAAATTACCATGAGATAAAAAGGCAACCCGTGGTTCTTGGCCCAGGGTTCGCGATATGGTTGAAGCGTGAATGGCGATATCTGCCAATTGCTCAGCGTTAGGAGTGTTGTGAATGGCAGTATCAGCAACAATGAGGGGGCGCTTGTTGACAACCACGATTGAATATACATAGGTTGGTACATCCGCCAGGGGATCGTAAACCATTTTTATATCTCTTAAGGCCGCTGCGTAGTTTCTGGTTAAGCCAGTGACAACAGCATCCGCATGCCCAAAAGCAACCATACAGGCACCAAACACGTTTCTATTTTGGTGGATATATCGTTGACAATCACGCTTAAGACGGCCTTTTCTTTTAAGGCGTTCATAGATGAAGTCGATGTAAACGGCGTTGTTATCACAGAGCTTTGCATTATGGAGAGTGATTTCAGGAGGAAGCTGCAAGCCAATTTTTTTTGCATTTTTGATAATTGTTTTTTCTTTTCCAACTAAGATCGGCGTTCCCAGACCTTGATTAAAAAAGTTAAGGGCTGCGCGGATGGCGCGTGGCTCTTCCCCTTCAGCAAAGACAACTCTTTTGGGAACGCGGCGCACCTTTTCTGCAATGATTTCTAGATTTGAATAAGTGGCATCAAACCGACTGGTCAGTTCGCGGCGGTACGCAGCCATATCAGCGATGGGTTTGCAGGCAACACCTGTTTTCATGGCTGCTTCTGCAACCAGAGGGGGGATGACCTGTATCAGGCGTGGATCAAAGGGAACAGGAATGATGTAATTGCGCCCGTAATCTAAAGAGCGGCCTTTGTAAGCCTTGTTCGCTTCTTCACTGACCTCTGCGCGTGCAAGTTGGGCTAGGCCTTCAGCTGCCGCAATTTTCATGTCATCGTTAATTTCTATGGCTTGAACATCAAGCGCCCCTCTGAAAATATAAGGGAAGCATAATGCGTTGTTTACTTGATTGGGATAGTCAGACCTGCCTGTTGCAATCAGAACATCAGGCCTTACTTTAAGGGCAATTTCTGGTTTGATTTCTGGATCAGGATTTGCCATGGCAAAAATCACAGGATCAGGCGCCATGCTTTTCACCATATCCTCGGTTACCTTATTGGCGCTTGAGAGGCCAATGAACACATCTGCGCCTTTGATTGCATCGGCGAGTGTGCGGCAGTTGGTATCATTGGCATATTCTGCTTTATAAGGGTTCATTGACGTTTTGCGTCCTTTGTAAATAACGCCTTCTCGGTCAAGCATGATGAAATTGTTTTTGTTAATGCCGTATTTCACAAGAAGATTTGCGCAGGCAATCGCTGCTGCGCCCGCTCCAAGACAGACGATGTGAATTTCGGAGAGTTTCTTCTTAGCGATGTGAAGAGCATTCATGAGCCCGGCTAAAACAGCAATGGCTGTTCCATGCTGATCATCATGAAAAACGGGAATATCCATTTCTTCTTTGAGGCGTTTTTCGATCTCAAAGCAGTCGGGGGCTTTAATATCCTCAAGATTGATCCCACCAAAACTGGGGCCCAGGTGTTTAACGGCATTGATAAAAGACTCTACATCTTCGGTATCGACCTCTAAGTCAATGCTATCGATGTCTGAGAATCTTTTAAACAGGACAGACTTTCCCTCCATCACGGGTTTAGAAGCAAGCGCCCCAATATTGCCAAGACCTAGGACGGCAGTACCATTTGAAATAACAGCAACCATATTGCCTTTGTTGGTATATTTATAAGCATCCCTGGGATTTTTTTCGATGGCAAGGCACGGTGCTGCAACACCAGGGGAGTAGGCAAGAGAAAGATCCTTATGACTTGTTAAAGGTTTTGTTGCCGTGATTTCATATTTGCCTGGTTTCCCATCGGAGTGAAAAGCGAGAGCTTCTTGATCAAGTAATTTTTTGTCCATTATTAGTTTCTTAGTGTTGCTGTTTGGTTGTGAATTTGTTGATATGTATAATCTGTTGCAAAGATATATTAAATGCTCTAAGGATGCTAGTATGAATATACCTGAATCAATTACGATCGTCGATTTTGTTATTTTAATCATTACACTCTTCTTGGGGTATCAAATCTATCGTGCTCTTGGTATGCGAACGGGGACAGAAAAAAAACGTCATGGTTTTTCCCCGAGAGATGTAAGTCCTTCTCATCAAGAAAGTGCAAAGGCCCAAGATGAAAATGAGGTTCGAGAAGAGCTGACCCAGATTGATGACCCCAAACTGGCCCTTAAACTCGAAAAAATTATCAAGGCTGATCCATCTTTTCATATCAATCAGTTTCTTCAAGGTGTGAAAAATGCGTTTGAGTTGATCTTGAAGCGGTTTCTTGAAGGAGATAAAGCGGCTTTAAAACCCCTTCTTTCTCCTCAAATGTATAATCAATTCAGCGCCCTTATTGATCAAAGAGAAAAGAAAAAACAAACCGCTGACCTTGCTTTTTTTCGAATGGTCAATGCGGAGATTGTTGAAGCTGAGTGCCAAAGAAAAACGGTCCGTATGCGTGTTTTGATTACCTCAGAACAAACCCTATTGATAAAAGAGGGTGATAATAAGGTGGTTGATGGCGATCCTGATTACATTGATACTGTAACGGATACATGGACTTTTGAACGCAAGATAGATAGTGGCTCTTCAATTTGGATTTTAAAAGAGATCGCGGACGTATCTGAATAAGACTAGGCCTTTGCATGTCTTGCTGCAGAATAAGGAGGGCATCATGATCCGCATGAAGATGTGGCTTATAATTCTGATAACAATTGCACTGGGCGCTGATCTATACACATATAGGCAGTCTGTTCTTTGTGTGGTTGAGTCTTTTTCTTCTTCAAAGAAAACCCTGTTAGATAAGTATCCGGTTCAGTTAAAAAAAAGATCATTTGATACCTTAGAAGGATGGAAGCAAAGTGATTTGAAACATGCTTCTAAGGCTATCACGAATGTATGCTCTATTATTATGAAAAAAAAGAGCACGCGATATTTGGATGAGCTACGGATATACGGCCAGTGGTCTGTATATCAAAGTGCTTGCCGCAAACTTCTAGAGGCTACTTCCTCAAAAAAATCTGATGCAATCAAGACTGTTCTTGAGGAGCAATTTGTCCCTTATCAAGTTTTGATGAAAAATACTAAACAGTCAGAGAAGGCTCTTTTTACAGGTTATTATGAGCCGGAGCTAAAGGGATCTTTGAAAAAACAAGGGAAATATGTTTACCCATTATATAAGACGCCCAAAAATTTGGTGATCAGCCAAGATTTAGGCCTTTTTAATGAAAAACTAGCAGGACACAAAATCAAAGGCGTTGTTGAGAAGGGTATTTTTAAACCTTACCATAAGCGGCATGAAATCGATGCTTTGAATGAACACCCAGACTTTGAGCCCCTGATTTGGGTGGATAACGAAGTGGATGCCTTCTTTTTGCACATACAAGGATCTGGGTCTGTTCGTCTTCAGGATGGAACCTGGGTCCGTGTGGCCTATGCAGAGCAAAACGGCCATAGGTATGTGTCTATTGGGCACGTCCTTCTTGATATGGGGGTTGCTGAAAAGGCTCAAATGAGCATGCAATTTATCAAGAAATGGTTTCGTGAAAATCCTGGAAAAATTAAACAGTTGCTTCATAAAAATCCATCTTATATTTTTTTTAGAAAGTTAAAAGGAGAAGGGCCCGTAGGTACCATGGGAATACCTTTGGTACCAGAGCATAATCTGGCTGTAGATCGATCGGTCTACCCTTTGGGGCTTCCGATGTGGATTTCTTTTCATGATCCCTTTGAGCTTGATACAACGCTTCATAGGTTTGTTGTGGCGGCTGACACAGGGGGTGCTATCAAAGGACCTCTTAGAGGAGATTTGTTTTGGGGAAGAGGGGAAAAAGCAGAACTCAATGCAGGCCATATGAAATCCACAGGGACCCTGGTTGTGTTTTTACCCAAAGAGTTGAAGCTCCCCCCATCAGTTGTGGCATGACGGATCAAACAGACCGTGCTTGGCAAGCTTATACTAAAACGGTCCAAGCTTATGAAAAGAACGAAGATTTGAGCAGCCCTTCTGTTGCAGACACGCCTGTTGAAAAAAATATTGATTCAAGGCCCCCTCAAGAGAAACAGGGTGCTCAACGTTTGTTGACGTCACCTTTAGCGAAACTGCACAAACCTCAATTTTTAATGAGCATTCACGATATTAGACGGGAAATGCGACAAGGTCGTTTAAGCATTCAGGCGAAGCTAGATCTGCATGGTATGACACTCGCCCAAGCCCATGAGCAAACAACCGATTTTATTATGACCAGATCTCAACAGCAGAAGAAATTGATTTTGGTTATTACCGGTAAAGGATCTGGTGGGCGTGGTCTCAATCAGGAAGGGGTTTTAAAAAGAAACTTTCCGCACTGGATAGATTCTGGCGTTTTAAGCGATATCGTCAATTGGTATTCTTTTGCCTTGAAGGAGCATGGCGGTGAAGGTGCCTTTTATGTTCGCTTGAGAAAACCCCGGCCCTAGGTATGAAATTGTGCCGCTAAAATTTTCTCTTCAAGATTTGAGTTCTGGGCGTGAATAATTTCAATTGAGTGGGACGCATCGTGTTGAATGATAACTTCTTTAGCGTTGCGTATTTCAATATTATCAGCCACCGCACTAACGGGCCGTTCAGTGGGTGAGGTGACTCGAATGCGGATGGTTTGATCGTTTTTGATCAGAGCGCCATGCCAACGCCTTGGCCTGAAGGGATTGAGAGGGGTGAGGGCAAGAAGATTACAGGAGAGTGGAAGAACAGGACCCCGCGCAGAATAATTATATGCTGTGCTTCCCATCGGTGTGGCCACAATCAAACCATCGGCCACCAGATTTTTCATCTCAATATCCTGGTTAATGCTGATTTCAAGCTTTGCACTTTGGTGTGTCTGGCGGAAAAGGTATATTTCATTGAAGCCATGGGCAACATGGCTGTTATTTTCCTGGTCGGTCACGTCCATTTTTAAAGGATTGAGTGTGACAGAGTGGCCCGTTTCAATTTGAGCGTCTAGCCCTGTTGAGCTGTAAGGATTCATCATGAATCCTACCGTGCCACAATTAATGCCATACAGTTTTTTTTGGGTGTCCATAAATTGATGCATCGCCGAGAGCATTGTGCCATCTCCCCCAAGAACAATGATGTGGCTTGCGTCTTCAGGATTGTGATTTTGATGCTGTGTCAGTAGAGACGCTAAAAGCTTTTGAGCTTTTTCTTTTTGGCTGGCATAGAAATGGAATTTGAGGGAGGTCATTCATCACTCCTGAGGGAACAGTTTATACGTATCCTGCACGGTGTTTGCCCTCATCATATTTGCCAATGGAACCAAATATTTCTTTAAAGAGAGCGGGGTCTCGCCCTAAGGTAGGTGTTTTGTCACCAATGGGTTTGATTTCTAGCCCTTCAGATTCATCATGAATTTGAATTCTCTGGATTACGTTTTTGTCGCTAAAGCTAAAGTAAATGACTTTGCGTTCGGTCACCTTTGGGTTGAAAAAAGAGGTTGTTCTGGTTTCTTCGCCAACATAATACCATCCTTTGCCGCCATATTGTTCAGTATATGTTGGGGGACCAGCAATGGATAGGAGATCTTCTTTGGTTGTTTCACCAACTTTTATCATCTTCATATCTTCGGCGGTCAATAAGTTGCCACGTATGTTGATGGTGTTTTCGCAGCTTGATAAAAACAACAGTGATAGGGCAATAAGAGTGTATTTCATAAAAAGCAAAAGGTTATCAAATCTTTTTTACAATCGCATAATAAACTCTAGACTGTCAATGAAGAATAAAGTTGTATATTGTGCGAGAAAAACATTCGTAAATTAATGAAATTTTTTCCTTTAGTCTTTGGTGCCTTTTTTCTGTCAATGCCAGCATACGCGGAAACGCCACACGGATCGGACCTGTCATTGTTTTGGGGCATGCCTTTTGTTGGTATATTGCTCTCTCTGGCTTTTTTTCCCTTGATTCGCCCAACCCTCTGGCACAACCATTATGGAAAAATTGTGGGGGCCATTGGCGCAGTCTTTTTTGCTCTTTTTTCCTATAGTTTTGGTTTTCGAGCCGCCTTTGATACTCTGATGGCTGCGGTTTTACATGAATACATTCCGTTTGTATCCCTTTTGTTTGCCTTGTTTACAATAAGCGGTGGCATTCGGATTACCGGTCCTTTTACGGGCACGCCCAAATCAAATGTTTTGATATTAGCTATCGGTGCTTTGTTGGCCAGTGTTATTGGAACGACGGGCGCTTCGATGCTTTTCATTACAGTGCTTTTAAGGGCGAATCAGTGGCGCTTGCACAAAAAACACACAGTCATCTTTTTTATTTTTTTGGTTGCCAATGTGGGTGGGTGTTTGACGCCGCTTGGTGATCCACCGTTATTTCTTGGGTATTTACATGGCGTCCCCTTCTTTTGGCCCTTACAGAATTTATCCCATGGCTTGATTATTGTTGCGGGGGTTTTGTTATTTTTTTTCTATATTTTGGATTCATATTACTTTCGCTTTGAAACCGATAAGCAAGAGGCCCCCGTTAAAGATAAGCTCAGGTTATATGGCAAACGAAACATTCCCCTGCTGGCCAGTGTCATTGGCTTGGTATTGATGAGTGGCATAGGGCAAGATGATATGCATGTAATGATATTCGGGATTTCAAAAGCTGTCTCTGATATTGTCCGAGATGTCGGATTGATTCTGATCGGCATGCTTTCGATACGTGTTTCGCATAAAGCGGATCGTCAAAAGAATCACTTTTCTTGGGAGCCTATTCTTGAGATTGCAAAAATATTTTTCTTCATTTTCCTAACGGTTTCGCCGGTGGTGATGATCCTTCATGCGGGAACAGAAGGGGCATTGGCGCCGCTAATTGCGCTGAGCCATCATGCGGACGGCCGCCCTGATAATTTTGCTTATTTTTGGCTTTCTGGGTTGCTTTCAAGCTTTTTGGATAATGCCCCCACCTATCTTGTTTTCTTTCACATGGCGGGGGGGGATGCTCTTGAGCTAGTCGGCAAACTAGGCCATACATTGCAAGCTTTATCTTTTGGTGCGGTTTTCATGGGAGCTATGACTTACATTGGAAATGCTCCTAACTTTATGGTGCGAACCATCGCTGAAAAAAGAGGCGTAAAAATGCCAAGCTTCTTTGGTTATATGCTTTGGTCTTTTGGTATTTTAGGGCCGATCTTTTTCGTTTTTTCTCTATTCCTATAAATCAGAGAATTTTTCTTGTAATAATGAAAAAATATGGTAATTTTCTTTCATTAATAACAGGGGCTAGTAGCTCAGTTGGTTAGAGCGCACGCTTGATAAGCGTGAGGTCGGAGGTTCAAGTCCTCCCTGGCCCACCACCATCCCTTCTTTAATTTTTATTTCTTTAAGGCGCTGGCTTTTGGCAGGAAGCGCAGAAAAAAGTTGAGCGATTGGCTTGAATGTGTCGCTTGATTTCTTGAGAGCAGCGCGCTCTTCGGCATGTTTTGCCTTCTTGATTATAGACCCATAAATGATGTTGAAAGTATCCTAAGGATTGATCCGGTGATTTAAAGTCTCGGATTGATGTGCCTCCATAAAGAAGCGCCTTTTTTAAAACCAATTTGATGGCAAAAACAAGAGCACGAATCTGCGGATATTTCAGGGCACAGGCATGTTGATGGGGCGATATCTGAGCAAGATATAGGGCTTCGCATACGTATATATTTCCAAGCCCACTGATTTTTTGTTGATTGAGAAGAAGTGATTTAATGGGTTGATTGGACTGAGAGCATAAGGCTTGCAAGTTTGCAGGGGTGAGTTCGTTTAAGGCGCAGGGGGCTGAGTTTGGCTTGAGCTGGCTTAACAATAAAACAGCGCCAAATCGTCGGGGATCATTTAAAATCAGGCTTCGACCCGATTTAAAATCAATTTGATAATGATCGTGCTTTTTCCTTGAAATTTCATCTGTTGGCACCAAGCGCAATACCCCCGACATACCCAGATGAATAACAAAATCCATATCTGAAGAGCTGGTCTGAAAAACAAGATATTTATGGCGGCGTTGAACAGATGTCAAAACCAGCGGCTTATCCGAGTTTAAGAGAACTTCTGGAATGGGAAAGCGTAAATCTTTTCGAAAAGCATATTGGTGAATGATGGAATCGTTGGTGATTTGGCTGCTTAAATAGCGAACACATGTTTCAACTTCAGGAAGTTCAGGCATGGCATATATATAACTGGTTTATATTTTTTTTAACAATTGAATTTAACTCTGATTGCTTAGCATGATCAGCGCCTTGGTATCTTAGCTGAGCTCCTTACTACCATTTAACTTTAAACACTTACAACCTTGTCAGCTTCTCTTTACTCTTATATTTTTTGACTAAATTAAACTTGAATTTACTTTGATATTTTGTTATAGAAGTAACAAAAATATGTACAAACAATGAAATTTTTATCTATTATCGCATTCATAGGATTTTCTTTTTTAAACCTAGCTGCTTTGCCGCCCTCTTGGTGTGAAATGAATGACTCAAGAAGAGGTGTCCCACGCCTATTAGACCAGCATGTCCAAAGAATCCAAGAAAGATATAATGGCTTAGCTAAAATGCTTAAGGCAGCGGAGGCGTGCAAGGAAAACCCTGATCTAAAAGGTGATCAAGTTTATTCTGCAATTTTAGAAATGGATGGCCTGAAACAAGAAAAAACAAGGAAAATGCAATCCTCTTTTTCTTCTGGTAGCTATGAACAATGGGGAAAAGTAACTGATTTTTTTAAATTTTACTCTTTGCGTTATGGTCGCTTTTTGGCTGTGATTGAGGGATGTAAAAGCGAAGATCTCGATTCCATATTTTCGTTTAATTACTATGCTGTTCTTTTGTGGAAATCAGAGTCTCTTAAGAAGGCAGAATTACGAGAGAGATTTAGCTCTTCACGTAGTCACTTGGACTTTTGGCCTGGTGGTTTTGATAAGGATCGTCAAATATATCAAGATCTTTTCGAGTCTTTAAGGTTGTGCATTCCCAGTCTCATAGAGGGAAGTGAATTGTTTAAGGCTCAAACGGCAAAACCAACCCCTGAAGGAAGTTTGGTGAGGCTGAATCAGCAATCAAAAGAATTTAACAAGTTTACGCCGGATCAGTTGAAACGTATAGAAAAATGGCGGCAAAATAAAAAAAGCTATTATGAAGAACTTATCAAAGTTTCTGCGCGTGATCAGTCCAATGATTTGGCAGCGTCGGCAAAATACGGAACACTTTCAGATCTGCGAGAGATGATTTTGAAATTTATTACAGATGAAGAAACCCTTGAACAAGAAAAAGTAATGGAAGAGCAAAGGAAGCTTGCCGCCTCTGGTGCTTGGTCAGCTGTTCCAGGGCCAGCTTTTAGTCTTCTTGAATATTAATGAAGAGATTTCAAAGGAAATGGGTGGCGCAGCTGCAGCTGAGGGCGGCGAATAATAGCGGCGGTTTAAATATTATATTTAAAAAACGAGTTGACAGGTTTTTTCACTAACCTTTTCTTGAAAAAAAAATTAACTGATCTAATATATAAAGTAATCAGTATGCGAGACATCAATGCAACTCGAAAAAAAACAGAATATCCAAGATCTATTTCTGAATACTCTTAGAAAATCAAAAACACCTTTGACCATGTTTTTGGTTAATGGCATTAAGCTACAAGGGATTGTTTCGGGGTATGATAACTTTAGTGTCATGATCCGGCGTGATGACCAGATGCAACTTGTCTACAAACATGCCATTTCAACCATTGCGCCTAATGGCCCCATTAATCTTTATGAAACAGAGGGTGATTCGCAGTCGGATGAAACAAAAAATGCGTAACGCCTCCTTTTTTCTGATTGAGAACTGATGATTCAATCTAAAGCAATTGTTTTACATCCAGATCTTGTGCGCTTGCCGGCATTGGAGCGCCAATACCGACTTGATGAGGCTAAAAGCCTAACGCAATCTTTGGGCCTTTCGATTATTCATGAAGAGGCTTTTCCAGTCAACAAACCCCGTGCCGGTACCTTGATGGGGCAAGGTAAAATCGATGAGATCAGAAATATCATCGATGGTCAGCGCTGTGACGTTGTCATTGTTGACACGCAATTGACGCCCATTCAGCAGCGTAACCTTGAAAAAGAACTTGATACGAAGGTGTTGGATCAAACCGCGCTTATTTTAGAAATTTTTGGGGCGCGGGCCCAAACCCGTGAGGGGGTTCTTCAAGTTGAACTTGCGGCGCTGACTTATCAAAAAAGCCGATTGGTTCGCTCGTGGACCCACCTTGAGCGACAGCGTGGCGGGTTGGGTTTTATTGGTGGTCCCGGTGAATCACAGATGGAACTTGATCGACGGATGATTAACCAGCGCATTCGCGTGATTAAAAAAGAACTAGAGAAAGTTAAGCAAACCAGAGCCCTTCACCGTCGCAAACGCGAAAAGATACCCTATGATGTGGTTAGTTTGGTGGGGTATACCAACGCAGGTAAATCAACTTTATTTAATGCGTTGACTGGAGCCAATGTTACTGAAAAAGATCAGCTTTTTGCAACGCTTGACCCCACGTTGCGGGCGCTAACGTTGCCCCATGGGCGTAAAGTGATATTATCTGATACGGTTGGTTTTGTCTCTGATTTGCCCCATGAATTGGTCGCCGCCTTTCAGGCAACCCTTGAAGAAGTGGTTTCTGCAGATATTATTTTGCATGTCCATGATGTTGCGAATCCAGAAGAAGCTAAGCATACAAAAGAGGTTAATAAAGTGCTTCAGATCTTGGGGGTGGACCCCAATTCAGATCAAATTATCCATGTCTATAATAAGATGGATTTACTGGATGAAGAGATGCTTGCTGAAAAGCAATCGATTCTCTCTTCTCACGCCAATCATCTCTTGGTTTCGGCAATGGATCCCCAGAGCTTATTGTCTCTTCGGCAAATGATTGAAGCACAACTTGAGCAGGAAGATGTTGCTATAAGAGCCGCTATTCCTGTGCATGATGGTGAGGCTTTAGCCTGGCTTTATCGAAGAGGAGCAGTGAAAAAAAGCCAAAATGATAATGAGACCATCTTGTTAGAAGTTGAGCTCAGTCCGGCGGATGCCGCTGCTTTTCAACAGGTGTATCCATCCTATTTATAAGATCGGGCATTTTTGATCTCTTGAATTCTATCTAAAACCAGACTATATCAACATCATGACAACAATCTTTGCATTCGCGAGTGGCCATGGACGGTGTGGTGTGAGTGTGGTTCGTGTGAGTGGGCCGCAGGCCCTTGTTGCTGCTCGGAAGTTATGTCCGTCTTTGCCGGAGAAGCCGACGGCACGTCAAGCTTATTTTACAAACTTATGTGATTTGAGAGGTCAAAATCTGGATCATATTTTGTTGTTGTATTTTCCAGCGCCCCACAGCTTTACGGGGGAAAATGTTGTTGAATTTCAATGTCATGGCAGCCCCTACATTTTAGAAACAGTTCTATCATCATTGGCCCAGATTCCGGATTTTCGGATGGCAGAGCCTGGTGAATTCACCCGCAGAGCGTTTGAAAATGGCAAACTTGACCTAACGCAAGCAGAAGGGTTGTACGATCTTATTCATAGCCAGACTGAGGCACAGCACCACCTAGCCTTGGGGCAATTGAATGGCCAATTATCAGAGCAGTATCAGGCGTGGCATGATCGGTTGAAACAGCTTTTATCTTATGCCGAGGCGGCCATTGATTTCGCAGATGAAGAACTGCCCGACGGGTTTCAGCAACAAATTGATGAAAAAATAGAACAGCTTAGCCAACAGGTCGAAGCCCATATTTCTGGCTCTAAAGGAGAACAAATTCGGGAAGGGTTTTCGGTGGTGATCCTTGGCGCACCGAACGTTGGAAAATCATCCTTGATTAATGTTTTGTCGAAAAAGGAGCTAGCGATCGTTTCTGACATTGCAGGAACAACCCGTGACATGATTGAAACGTCTGTGCAATTGAATGGTCAGTTGGTTGTTTTTGTCGATACGGCGGGTTTAAATAAAACGCCAAGAGACGCTGTTGAGGCAGAGGGCATTCGACGTGCCAGGCAGCGCGCTGAAAATGCCGACCTTAAAATTGTAATGCTATCGGTGGATCATCTTGAGTGGCCACTTGGGTTGGAAAAAGATGATAAAACCGTGGTAGTTATCAATAAAGTTGATCAACACATGCCTGATATGCCAGCTGACATTCAAGCATTGAATCCGTTCATGCTTTCGGTGAAAGATGGTAAAGGCATTGCTGATCTGCTTTGCCATATTGGGAAGATTCTCTCAAATCTGAATAAAGAAGCGGTGCCACTGACGCGGGTGCGTCATCGGATTGCGTTAGAGCATACCCTGTATTGGCTTAATGAAGCACTGAATGTCCCAGAAGTAGGATTGCTGGCCGAAAGCTTGCGCTGCGCCATGCGGGAGCTTGGAGGCATTACGGGCCGTGTGGATGTAGAGGATCTTTTGGATGTGATCTTTGCTGATTTTTGTATAGGTAAATAATGAAAAAATTTGATGTGATTATTGTGGGTGGTGGGCACGCAGGCTGTGAAGCCGCGGCGGCTTCGGCGCGCATGGGCGCTGATACGGCGCTGGTAACCGGTGATTTAACAAAGATTGGTGTGATGTCTTGTAATCCAGCTATGGGCGGCATGGGCAAGGGGCATATCATCCGCGAAATTGATGCGTTAGATGGCATTATGGCGCGCATTTCAGATGCATCGGGGATTCAGTTTCGGGTGCTGAACACTTCTAAAGGAGCCGCGGTGCGTGGGCCACGAGCTCAGATAGACCGAGCTCTTTATCGCCAAGCCATGCAAAAGGAGCTGCAAGAAACCCCGAATCTCACCCTCATTGAAGGGATGATTATGGATATTATCATGGAGCACGGCGAATGCCGCGGCGTTGAGATAGAAGGACAAGGTCTCCTTTATGCAAACGCTGTTGTTGTTACCACAGGCACCTTTTTGCGGGGGATGATTCATGTCGGAGATCAGGCAACGCCCGGTGGACGGATTGGTGATCAACCAGCGGTGGCTTTGGCAGATCGCCTCAAAAGCCTTGATTTTAAAATGGGACGCCTTAAAACCGGCACACCCGCACGCTTGGATGGGCGCACCATTAACTGGGACGCGGTGGAGATTCAACATGGCGATCAAACACCTGTTCCCTTTTCATACCTAACGGATAAAATCGAGCAAGAACAGGTGACCTGCGGCGTGACCTATACCAATGAAAAAACCCATCAAATTGTCCGGGATCATCTCGATCAATCGGCGATCTTTGCCAGTAAGGTTTTTGATAAGGGGCCGCGTTATTGCCCGTCTATTGAAGATAAATTGAGACGCTTTCCAGAAAAAACATCTCATCGGATTTTCTTAGAGCCAGAGGGATTAAATGATCCAACCATTTATCCAAATGGTATTTCAAATTCACAGCCACATCCGATCCAAAAAGCTTTTTTACAGACGATTTCTGGATTGGAAAACGTTGAAGTATTGCAATATGCGTATGTGATTGCCTATGATTTTTTAGATCCGCGTCAATTGAAATATACGTTGGAAACGAAGAAGGTTCCTGGGTTGTTGCTTGCTGGGCAAATCAATGGCACCACGGGGTATGAAGAGGCAGCGGGACAAGGCCTGGTTGCGGGTATTAACGCGGCCTTGATTGCCGCTGGCCGCACGCGTGAGTTTGTGCTGAGTCGGCAGCAATCTTATATTGGTGTGATGGTTGATGATTTGGTGTTGCGCGGGGCAGAAGAGCCGTATCGGATGTTTACCTCTCGCTCGGAATATCGCCTGTCTTTGCGCGCTGATAATGCGGATCAACGGTTGACGGATTTGGGTATTGAAATTGGCTGTGTGGGCGAAAAGCGCCAAAAAGTTTGGCATCAAAAAAAGCAAAAATTGACCCATGCATTTGCGTTGGTCCGTGAGCGTCCCTTTATTCCTAAAGAGTATCGCTGTTTAGGTATTGAAGGTGGCAATGATGGTAAGGCTCGGACATTGTTTGATTTAGCAGCACTGCCAGGGGCAACGTTTGACAAATTAAAACAGCTATTGCCTGAGTTGGGTGAGTTTCCGGCAGAGGTGCAAGAACAAGTCGAAATTTTTGGCAAGTATCAAGGATATCTGAAGCGCCAAGATCAAGAAATTGCCCGAGCCCAAAAAGAGGAGAATGCCAAAATCCCCGATTCCTTTTGGACCCAAACCTTGGCTGGCTTGTCAAACGAGGTGTTGGATTTACTACAACGCCATCGACCGCCCACCCTGGGCGCTGCCAGCCGGATTCAAGGGGTGACTCCGGCTGCTATTGCGATTCTCTCCGGCCATTTGCGAAAGTTGAGCCGGGACAACAAGGACAGTTAGAAATGATAACTCATTCCAAGTCTCAGATTAAGCCCGCGGTTGCGAATTTTAGGTTCAATAGAAAGACCAGAGCTTGAGGATGTTTGACTTACTTGGAAGCCATATCCAGCGCTGAGTTGCAGAGCTGTTTTTTCAGCTAAGTAGTGCTTAACTGTTATCTCAGGTGCAACTTGAATGCTTAGTAAGGATTTTTTTATATTAACGTCATAATTTTCAAAAACGTCGTCATCTTCATATGAACCGCTAATTATGTATCGACCCCTCATCATTTCACCCTTTAGGCCAAAGAAGAGAATTGTATTATCTTCTATAAATAATCCAAAGCGTGCTCCAAGAGAAATAGAAGGCCCTGTTTTTAGATAAATGTTTACATTTTGAGTTTCTGGGCCAGCATTGACAGGTAATAAAGTGCCTGCAGCATTAGCTATATTATAGATAGAGCCAATCTTTGTTTTGCGTGATTCAATAGTGAAATGAGCAAACATATCTAAAACAAAGCTTTTGCATAATGATTGTGTTCCAAATTCTAATATTCCACCAATAGGATATAATGTTTTTTGTTTGTTTGTGAGTGTGGCATCAATATATCTAATGCCATTGTTATCGGGAGACCCTATGTTATGGATGCGAATAGCTTCTGACTTAAGAGTTGCCTTTGTGAACCCTGTTTTTGCACTTAGGCCTATATAAGGACCGCTGGAGACGCCATGTGACAAGCTAAAGCAAGATAATGTGGTTAAAAAAGAAAATAATATTTTTTTGTTAGACAATGTAGTACGTGCTCCCAAACTTAATTATATGAAATATTTACAATATTTGAATAAGATAGTAAATTAAAAACATGTCTAAAGGGGCTTTGTAAATGCACTATATAAAATTTTTTGTGGGTATTTTAATGTTTGCTGCAAACTTAGAAGCTGCCTACACACCAGAGCAACAACGCAGCATTCAAAAAAATCATTTACAAAAAAGAGAGTACGCTGTTTTTGACAAGACACCTCAAATGGCAATTGCAAATGCTAATAAAAAGGGGTTAAAAATTGTTGACTATCGTACCAAACCAAATAGCGTAAATATTAATTCAGGCTCCACAGCCGCTTCTGCGGCGGCGGTTGGTCAATCCTACGCTGGTGGAAGTGCAGCTGCCGCTGGAGCCTCTGCGATGCCAACACGCAATATTGGCGCTGCCGCTTCACAGCAAGATAGGCGTGGACGATCACCTGCATCCCGGCCCACAGCACGAACGCGTTCTCCATCGCCGGTCAATACTGTTCGCGTAGATAAAACAAAATTTGAAGAATTAAAAAAATTAGAGGGTTACTTAGTTCAGCCAGATGGTTCAATAAAAAGCAAGACTGGCACACGGTATGTTCCGGAAGGTTGGGCCAGGGCTTCTACTGCTTCAAGGTCACGTTCAGTATCCCCCCAACCCCGAGGACGTAGCCCGATACCGGAAAAACCAAAACCGGGAACAAAAGCATCACCGAAGGGTGATAGCGGTCGGGGGTCTCGTTCACGCTCTCCATCTCCACCAAAAATTTCTAAAACAGCGGAACAGGTCTTGTTAGAGAATCTTAATGCTCAGCTTGTTAGTGGTGAGATAGATGCCGATCTAGCTTTGCAAATAGTTGTGAGTAATGCCTTTGAATCAGCTGATCAAATAGATGAAGACCTGCTCACTAAAATACTCTCACCCTATCCTAATCTGGCCTTGATTTAAATAGAATAATGAAAGTTATGAAGGCTCTTCACGAGGCTAAATATAGAATGGATGAGATAGTAGATGTTCATAAAGATGTCAATAAACAAATGAGTTTAGAGTTCTCTGTCATTTTGAAAGAATATTATGAGTCAAATAATTTATTACAATTTTATAAGTCTATCATCGATCGTATGCGCAATGGGGAAGATGTTAATCGAATTGTTGCGGATCTTGCTAAGAAAAAAATGTCCAAAACACAAAAAAATAGAAGAGTTCCTGGAACAATTAGTGACTTTGGCAAAGGGCTTGCCGAAAGAATCATGTCACCATTATCAAATAAAAAATTGCCTGAATTTTTGGCAATAAAACCAGAACAATTTACAAGGGAATTAACAGTTAAACTACAGAAACGCTTATTGAGCAGCGATTTGTTTGATGAAACAATTGGTCCACTGTTGAAAGATGATAATCTGAGAAAGCTAATAACTAAAGAAAATAATATTGCCCTAAGACAAGCAGTCCTAATTTGTGTCAATGAGTTCCTTCATAAGTTGTTTAAACCTGTCATTGACAAAAATGGAGAGATTAAAGAATTTGAAGAAACAAAGCCCCAAAAATTACAAGAACTTACCAGAAAGTTTACAAGCTTACAAAAGCAATGGCAAATAGCTCAAACTGATGAAATGCGGGCTAAGCTTTATAAACAGATTGAAGAAATAGAACGTGAAATAACAAGAGCTCAGAAAGATTGGCAAGGCCAAATGGATTTTGATCCTATTATTACATTAGGAAAATTTTCAGTTGAAGGTGTACGAGAAGCTCAGAGATTTTATCGAAAAAACGGCGATGTTTTAAAACTTGCCAGTTGGCCACAAAGTTATCTATCAAGGCCAGCTTCGCCAGTAGGTGGTGGAGCGGCTGCATCTGCAGGAGGGGGCGCTCCTCCTCCACCCCCTCCAATGCCACCTGGGCTTGGTGGCCCTGCTGTTCCGCCGCCTCCGCCGCCAATGCCGGGCATGGCTGGAGCCAGTGGTGCGAATATGCCACAGAATAAAATACCATCGCTTACTGCAGCAGATATGACGCGTAAACTGAGTGAGTGGTTGGACCTTGATTTTAGTCGTGACTTGAAAACACAAACGCTCTACGTCAAAATTATTAATTATCTCTTGGTAAAAGATGGTAGTGCAAAACCATTAAAAGAAGCGAGGTGTGTTTCAGATATTCCAAACATTGCTCAGAACCTTTTGCCAAAGAAAAAATCACCTACTGAATCACCAAAGGCACATCGCAAAGGAGGCGGAGGTGCGGCAGCTGGTGGCGCTAGAGATGGAGTGCCAGACTGGCTCACTAAAAAGCTTACTCCGACTCCAAAAAAAGGCGCGGCAGCAGCTGCAGATAACACCCCTGATTTAAGGGCTGGACTTAAAAAGGGAGCAGTTGAGGTAGCCACGATTGTTCAAAAAGAACTAGGGAACTACTACATGTTTTGGGTGAGTCCATCGAGGAATAATAGAGATATTGCTGTTCCTCAGCCTGTTGAGGGACTTGATAATAGTTTGTTGAAAAACCAAATTCATCAGCAGTTCCTTAGAATTACAAAGACCTATCAAGGTTATGATCCTGCGCAGGTAGAAAACGACTTGAAGGCTAAAGTTAACAACTATAAAACTAATATGACCCGACAGATCCAAGATAAACTGAGTACAAAAGACCTTATGGGCATTCCTGATTATGTTTATTGGCATGAAGATCCAACGTTGGATCACTACAAGGATGATGACTTAGAGCCAGTTTTAACTAAAATCAAAAAATTGAGTCCTAATCAAAAGGCATTTGCTTCGGCTGGGCACTATCTTAAGTTTCTAAGAACCCTTTCCTAAACTACTTTTTTGTAGCGACCCTTGTGCCCGGGATTCCATGTCCCGGGTTTTTTTTAGAAAAACGGACTTGTTTTATTGCTGTGCAGATTATCCCGGCTTTGCTATCAGAGGAAAAATCTTAAGGCCTGATCAATTCTTTCTGCGCCGTGGGGGAGGAGATATCGGTTGTTAAGAGTTTCATCCCCGTGGGTGCGGAGGCTCTCTCTGAACTGTGGGTTTTGTGAGAGATGGATCAGAGCGGCGGCCAATTGAATAGGATCATCCACAGGGGATAACAGGCCGTTTTCTTGATTGATCATCAGCTCTTTGGGGCCCTCTGCCTCTGTCGCAATGATGGGCACCCCATGATACCACGCCTCAAGAATGACCAAACCAAAAGGCTCTGTGCGCGAAGGCATGCAAAAAATATCAACACACTTAAAAAAGTCTTCAGCTGGCATCCACCCTTTGAATTCAACATGCGTATCAAGTTCAAGTTTTGTGCAGAGCTCTTTAAGCGATGCTAGCTCTTCGCCGGTGCCGGCAATGATTGCTTGAAAAGGAATGTTTTGCATCTTCATTTGATGAAGCGCCCGTAAAAAAACATCAATGCCTTTCCGCTTGATCAACCGCGCCATGGCACCGATGCGGATGGGCGTGTTGTTCGAGAGAGGCTGGAGGGAAGGCGCCGACGTAACGGGTAAAAAGTTCTCAGCCACTTGAATGCGTGTAGAGCAGTAACCTTGGTTAATGGCATGTTGCTTCATCGCCGTGTTGATGGCAATCAGCCCCTCAGTTTTTTGAAGCGCCTTGATATTAAAACTGTGGGAAACGGCAATGGTGGGGCAAACTTTGTTTTGCTGGGCAAAGTAGGCGGCGCGGCGGCCATGAGTAATGCACACATCAGGACGATGTTTTTTGATTTGGTGGCCCAAAGTATAGCGGGCGATAAAATCGCGGCTGCCCAATAAATTGCAGATGGAAGTGTTGAGACCAAGGTTGTGTGACTGAAAGGCTGGGATCATCTCGCTCTTGGGATTGAGATACGTGGTTACATCGTGGCCAAGAGAGGTGAGGGCCAAAGCATAATCCAAAGCTGCTTTTTCCAGGCCGCCTTTTTTTTTGCCAAACATCAGGTTGAAAATTTTCATGCGGTTCGCTACCGTTTGTTATGAAAACCAAGAGTAGCACGATGACCCATTTTATGACAACGCCTTGTGGCACATCGATTGCCTATGATTGCCAGATTCATGATGATGCCGCGACAACGGTTTGTTTTTTGCCCGGATTCATGTCGAATAAAAAGGGGACAAAGGCGCAGTTTTTAGCAGAATTTTGCCAAGACTACGCTTTGAATTATCATGCTTTAGATTACCGCGGACATGGCGCATCGGGTGGAAATTTTCAGGAGCTGACCTTATCTGATTGGCTTGTGGACTGTGAACGATTGCTGGCAAAAATTGATCAACCGCTGATTTTGGTGGGCTCTAGTATGGGCGGATGGTTAAGCTTGCTGTTGGCCCGGCGGTATGCTCAAAAAGTAGCTGGGCTGGTTTTATTAGCGCCCGCCCCTGATTTTACGGTGCGTTTGATGCAGGGATTCACACCTGCTCAGAAAGACGACCTCCAAAGCCAGGGATTTGTCAGCATAGATAGCGGCTATGAAACGCCCCATATTTTTACGTGCAAACTGATTGAAGATGGGGAAAAGCATCTGGTGAGCCAGTCTGATATTGCCTTGGAAATGCCAGTGAGCATCCTACAGGGAAAAAAAGATACCTCTGTGCTGTGGCAAGAAACAACACAACTTTTAACACACATTCAAAGCCCGATGGTTCGGTACCATTTAATTGAAAAGGCCGATCATGGCTTGTCTAGACCCGAAGATTTAGCGCTATTAGCAGAGGAAATTTTGCGGCTATCCGCCACTTAAAAATCGAGGTTGCTATAGTTTGTTGGCGGTGTGATGCCAGAGAAATGATCGGCTAGGAGCGGTCGGAAACTGGGCCGTGATTTAATGCACGCATACCAGTTTTTAATCAGTTGGAATTTACCCCAGGGCATATACCCCAGAAAATCAATCAGGGATAAATGAGCCGCTAAATAGAGATCAGCGACACTGAGATAGGGAGAGGCCAGCCAATCACGCTCTTGGAGAAAATAGGTAAAATAGGTGAGGTGGTGATTGAGGTTGGTGGTGGCGCGGCGCAGCTCTTTTGAATCGGCCCAGCCTTCGCGATAAAAGCGCTTCAAAACCCGTTCATAGAGTAAAATCTGAGTGACTTCTTGATTAAATTTCTCCCGCAGCCATGCGATGATTTTGCGTACTTCCACGTGAACAGCGGGGCCGCCGGTGATCAATTTTGTGTGACTGGGATAGGTTTCTTCAAGATATTCAATCAGAGGGTACACTTCGGAAACGACAAGACCCGAACTTTCAACCAGGACAGGCAATGTGCCCGCCGGATTTAGCGCGATAAAGTCAGGCCTTTCTTGCCAATATTTTTCGGTAATTAGTTTAAAGTCGAGGTTTTTTTCAGCCAATACAAGGCGCGCCAAGCGTGAATGCGGGCAAATGGGCAGATGATAAAGTTGGCGCATGGCGTTTCCAAGCATGAGTTCTTTTTAAGTATTACGATGTATCTTAGCAGAAAATCTTGTCCAACTTATACCAAAACTAACTGTAAATCCCAAATATAGATTTAAAATAAATGAGGGAGTCGCTCTTTTTTGGCTTTAGAGAGGCAAAAAAAAGAGATGATTTTAGGTCTTTTTTGTACGGTTTTTGACATAAAACGATGTCTTTTCGTAACAAATGGCAGCTTTTTTGTGCTAAATTGACATCAAAAATAGAGCTATTATGAAAGACATTTTTATCCTCTCCATTATTCAAGGGATTACAGAATTCATACCAGTCAGTTCAACGGCACATTTGCAGTTGGCCCATCGACTTTTTTCTTTACCCTCTTTGGGACGATTGACAGAGGTGATGCTCCATTTTGGTACTGTGCTAGTGCCGTTGGTTTATTTCCATAAGGATATTATTAACATGATTGGTGGTGTCTTGAGCGCGGTGCGTGGGAAAGTGACGGACGGCTTTTGGTTAGCGTTTTTTATTGTGGTGGCGACAATTCCCGTTGTGATTGCCGGTTTTACCTTAGAAACCTATTTACCGTCACTGGGACGGACGATGAAGATCATTGGGTGGACATCCATTATATCGGGCGTGCTTCTTTATGTGATTGATGAAAAGGCACCCACTTCTAAAAACCTCTCAACGATGACATTTAAGGATGCGTTGGTGGTAGGCATGTTGCAGGTTATTGCGTTGATTCCAGGTGTGAGTCGCTTGGGAATTACGCTGATTGCAACGCGTATTCTTGGATTTAAAAGAACGGAGGCGGCCCGCTTTTCATTCTTGCTGTCGATTCCAGCTATTTTAGGGGCAGCAACGCTGATGGTTGCCAAATTGCCGGACCCTCTGGTGATGTTTACCTCCACAACGTTGTTAACGGCGATGGCGATTTCATTTGGTGTTGGGCTGATTGGGCTCTTTATGATTATGACGTGGTTGAAAAAGTTTTCATTCGCCCCGATCGCCCTTTACCGCATTGCCTTGGGTCTTTTTTTATTGTGGTATTTTTAGACGTCTTTTGAAATCCCGAAAAACGTTTCTAAAGTATCAGACGTGAGGGCTGTTTCTGTAGGCCCGCTTTGGGCAAGCCGGCCGTCTTGAAGCAACCAAATATCCGTGCAGTACTGTTTCACCAGATCCAGTTGATGACAGCTGGCAATGACAATTCTTCCCTGATCCGACATCTTTTTTAAGAGACGCATTACTTGATGTTGATGGCGATGATCGAGGGAATTCAGCGGTTCATCCAGAAGATAAAGGGGCACGCTGGGTGATAAGCATAACGCAAGAACAACCCGTTGCTTTTGCCCAGATGAAAGCGTGTGAAAAGGGTGGTTTTTTATCTTTTCAATGTCGAGCTCCTGATAGAGCCTAGAGCTGGGATTGGGCGCAAAAAGAGATAGAATTTCCTGAACGTGGAGCTGCCAAATGTCAACATCTTCCATACTGAAATAACTGAGCATCGAGGGCCGCTGAGGCGCTGAGAGAGTTTGTAAACAGGTATCATTGAGGGTGGTGCGGCCCTGACTGGGCATCAAGAGACCGGATAAAGCCCGCAACAAAGTGGTTTTTCCTGCCCCATTTTCGCCAATAAGGCCAATAAAAGAGCCAGGTTTAGAGGTGGCAGTGAGGGTGGTAAGGAGAGGCTTGCCTTTGATTTGATAACTTAGATTATGCACTTTAAGCATGAGAGCGGCTCCATAAAAGATGGATGAATAGCGGCGCGTTAATCAGAGCAATGAAAATACCAATATTGATTTCATAAGACAGGGGCAGTAAGCGAACCAAGGTATCAGCAAACAGGCATAATGTTGCCCCGGCCACCATACACGGTAGCATCATCTGGCTTGGCGCTTGACGGTAAAGCAAGCGCATCACATGGGGTACGCCGATTCCAATAAACCCGATTAATCCCGTCATGGAAATGATTGGACCTAATATCAATGTGCACGCAAGCACAAGGCGTAGGCCCAGATGATGGCTTTGAATGCCGGCGGCAAAGATACTCTCATTGCTGAGGCACAAAAAATCATAGTGCCTTCGTTTGTAAAAGAGAAGGGCAAAGCCTATCAAGAGAGGCGGTAGAATCAAGAGGACATCATCAAGGGTGTGATAGCTAAAGGAACCAAAAAGCCAAAACAGCATTTCCGATAACGGAAAGTTTTGATGAATGATGTAAATGAGGAGTGACACCACCCCTTGAACAAAAGTGGTTAAGCAAAGCCCCATTAAAACAAGGGAGGTTTGGGTGAGATGATGGCGCAAAAAGAGATGGTAGATGAGGGGAATGATCAGGGTAAACAGGCAAGAGCATAGAATCAGGAGTGCGGACGATTGAACGCCTAGGGCAAGGCCAACCAACGAGCCCAGAGCGGCAAACGATCCCAATCCAATGAGATTGGCATCGGCAAGCGGTGTGCGTAGGTAACTTTGGAGAAGGAGGCCTGTAACCGCGTAACTTGCGCCAGTGAGAGAGGCCAGGAGAAGGCGCGGTAATCGAATGTGAATAAAGAGCCAGCCATCTTCGAAAGGAGAGGTTAGGCGGAGGGCTGAAACGGGATCTTTTGAGAGCACGGATCCCATGCTTAAAACCAGAGCAAATATCAAAAAGAGAATCCGTGTTTTGGTGGATGGTTTCATGAAGGGCCTATGGTTTTTGAGAGGTGTTTTAAATGCCAGGGAGTAGGACACATTAAAAATTTGGGATCAAGATCTGTATAAGGTTGCGCCCGTTGCTTAAGGATTTTTTTAAGGTACCGCGTTTGGCGGTGGTCCAGATCTGCAATCAAAATCATAGAAGGAGGATCTGCGCACACTGTCCCTATGGTAATAGGCTGAAGGCCTATATGGCGCGCCTGATTTTTGAGGCCGATTGATTTTAAGAGCATATCGCCCGGTGTGTATTGACCATGAATCTGGCCAGCAGAAGAGATAATGAGGGCAGATTTGTGGGCGTGAGGGGCGTGATGCAACATCCCATGACTCTTATCTGATTCTTTAAAATAGTGAGGTGGTAGATGCCGCCTGAGGACTTTTATGCGGTGGGTAAAATCTTTAACCTCTCTGATGGGTGGCAGCACAATAACTTTCCACCCCTTTTTTTCAAAAGATTTTTTTTTGAAGGGATGCAAAAATCCATCAGCAATGAGGTAACAGGGGGCCAATTTCTGAATTTGATCGAGGCTGCCGTTATGCGTAGGCAACGTCTGGGCATCTTCTGCCAGGTGTGAAAATTGGCAATTCTGAGCAAGATGGCTGAGAGCTGAGATATATTGAGGTTTGATCAGTTCTAGCACCCATTGATCAGCACACACATCCAAACTGACAAGCTGGCCAACGCAAGCGTGATATGTCAGAACGCAAAAGAAAGAAAGCCACCTAAAAACGGCCATGGATCCCCACATGAATGGCGCGCCCTGGTGTACGCACCTGATAGAGTGTTTGATATTTTTTGTTCAGGGCATTTTTGAGAGTGATGTAGAGGTTCAGGTTCTGTGCGGGCTGGTAGTTCAGTTTAAACGCTAACAACTCATACGCACTAAGCCGGATCAGGGTCGGCGTGCGGGTGCCATTGGGTTTTTGACTGGGACGCTTACTATTCAGATTGACGGTTGTTTGGACAGACAATTGCGGGGTGATGTGGTTTTGGATCAGTACGCGTCCTTGATGACGAGCGATGCCTAAACGAAGACCATAGAGGCCGGTTGATCCTATATGTGTTTGTGTGTAATTCAATTGAATCTGCCACATGTCTCGTTGCCAGTTCACGGAGGCTGTTCCGCCCCAAGTCTGGTTGTTTTGATTGGTCTTTTGATAAAGATTCTGCTGAATTAAAAGAACGGTGATGGCATTGGCTGTCTGCGTTTTAAAGAGAGAGCCTGTGACCTGCCAGGACGGCGTGGGTGTCCATTGCCACTCACTTTGCCAGACATGGCTCCTTTCAGCCTTGAGGTGCGGACTTGCGATTTGAATGTTAGGAATAGAGGTGGTTTCTATCAGAGTTGGATAACGATGGGTTTGCTTATAACTGATATGCCACCGGATGTTGGAGGGGAGATCAAAGATAACAGCGACCTGAGGACCCAGGCGTGTGCCATGGTGGGTAACAATATGACTGAGGGCCGCTACTTCAAGAGATATTTTTTCTGTGAGGGGTTCGGTATGACCAAGGAAAATCCGGAGATGATCTTGGTGTTTCTTTTGAGGGTTTGTTCGGTAAATGGTTTGGTCAACGTGGGTCGTGAAGGACGTTGTTGCCTGGGCCTGATACTGGCCCTGATAGCCCAGTTGGTGACTGGTGAAACTGTTACGCGACGTGCTTTGGTTGAAGGTGTATTGATTTTTTTCATGGTATCCCCCATACCAAAAGGCGTGTGTATACGGAGAGCCAGCATCATAAAGAGCTTTGATTTTATAGAGGTCTAATGTGCTTCGAATGAGATCTTGGGGAGTTGTTGGTATCGGTGGCGCGCCGTCTGTCTCTAGAGAGCTGGCTTTGTGATGGAAAAAAGATTCCAAACGCCAATGAAGATCGAGCGGGGTTTCAAGTTTGATCCCGTAAGACCCTGCTTGAAAAGCATTCAGCGCCCCCCTCTGTCTTGGGGTATACTTTTGAGGAATACCATCATCTAAAATGCCAGCTGCCATAAGGCCCACTTTTGTTTGGCCGGCTTTGATGATGGTGGAGGCTTGAGCTTGGATACTGCCCAACGAGCTGGCTTCTGTGCTGATGTCATGGGTGTAAGCGCGGTTGAGATTCATGCCATCAAAAGTTGCCAGACCTGCTCCTTGATAAAAAGGATGGGGACTGAGTGTTTGAAGGCAGGCGCTTGTTACCTGAAGATGATTGAGGTGTGCAAGATTGACCCCCCCTGAATTTTGACCATTGAGAATAATATCCTCAAACAAAACAGTGCATGAACTACCCGGCATTGCAAAAAGAGAAAGTTGTTGAACACCGCCGGGATTCAAATCACCTTTCAGGTTGAGGCCGGGCATTTGCTGAAGAGCTTCTGTAATGGGCTGATTGGCTTCAACGGAATGGCTTGGGCTCTTTTGGGGTGAATAAGAAGGAGATACTTCCACAACAAGCGCCTGAACGCTAAAGCATTTCATCAGCAAACAGCACGATAGCCATACGTGCACTAAGAAAGAATGTCGTTGTTTCAAGTTCGCTCCGCCTTGAAAGAAAGGTTGCACCAAGCAGGTCGGTCTCCTGGCTTATGAGGGGTTTGCCGTTAACACCTTCCCAGCTTGCGCCAGTGGTTTTTGTTAGCGGTAACCTCACTTACAGTTGCGGAGGCAGCCGAGGATTTGTACCGAGTACGCACCCCATTCCCAATTTTTTACTTAAACCTTTTGGTGACCTGATAGTAGTTTTTCACCCTCTTTTGTCAAGTAAATGTGTGAACGTTTAAGAAGGGCGATTGCCACAGTCGCGGTGCTCCTTCGCAAGGGTGAAAAACCAGTGTCATCCTGAGGAGAAACATTATTTCGATGGGGGGATTCTAATGAATAAGGAAGAGATTGCCACAGTCGTTTCACTCCTTCGCAATGACAAATGGAGGCTGCGCCCCGCGCTTTCTCGCAATGACGATTCTTTTCTTTTGACGGCGCAACGTTTATACTCTTTTTAATTCAAAAAAGGATCCTTTTTATGACGCCAATGCTGGCTCAGTACGCGCAAATCAAAAGTGAAAATCCTGACTGCCTCTTGTTCTTTCGGTTGGGTGATTTTTACGAATTATTTTACGAAGATGCCACAACGGCTGCGCATATTCTCAATATTACTTTGACCAAGCGAAGCCGTGAAAAAGGCCAAGATGTTCCCATGTGCGGCGTTCCATTCCATGCCGCTGATGGCTATATTGCCAAGCTTATTCAAGCTAATCAGAAAGTGGCCATTTGTGAGCAATTAGAAACGCCGGAAGAGGCTAAGAAGAGAGGGCATAAGTCTATCGTCCGCAGAGGTATTGTAAGGGTCATCACGCCGGGAACGGTGACGGAACAAACCCTGCTTGAGGAAAAAAATCACAACTATTTGGCGTGTGTGGTACCTGATAAAAAACAGTGGGGCTTGGCCTATGTTGATGTCTCGACAGGTGATTTTTGGGTGACGGCAGCGCCTTTCGAAAAGTTGATTCATCAGATTTTACCGCTGAGGCCTCGGGAACTTTTGCTGCCAGAAGGGTGCACGGAAACAGAGCCGATCCAAAAAATTTTGCACGAAACACAGGCCTTGTTAAGTCAGCAACCCAAGAATCGATTTTATTTTAACAGCGCCCACAAACGATTGCTTGAAGCGTATGGAGTGACAACCCTTGAGGGATTCGGCACGTTTGAAACGCTGGAAGTGCAAGCTGCAGGGGCACTCCTGGAATACATTCATTTGACGCAATGTGGCACATTGCCGACATTGAAGCCCCCAAGGTCGGTGAGAACAAATCACGCATTGATGATTGATTATGCTTCTTTGAGAAACTTGGAGGTGTTTCAAACATTACGCGGAGAAAGGCAGGGATCCCTGCTTGCTGTCATTGACCACACACAGACACACATGGGCGCGCGGCTGTTGGGGCAGCACGCTCTATCCCCGACGCAAGATCGAGCATTGCTGGCCAGAAGGTTGGATGCTGTGGAGGCCTTGGTAGAAACGCCTGATTTAAATAGGCTTCAGCAGTGTTTAAAATCCATCCCAGATTTAGAGCGCATCCTAATGCGCTTAACGATGAATCGAGGCGGGCCGCGCGATTTGGTTCAGATTCGATCAGGGCTTCAAGCCGTGACTCATTTAAAGGAGGTCTTGGAGGATCAGCGCGTTGAAAGCACTTTGTATGGATGTTATCAAGATTTACAGGAATTGGCGCAGGTGTTGTTGGAGGCCTTGGCGGCTGAGGTGCCCCTTTTAGCCCGCGATGGGGGTTTTGTCCGCCATGGCTATGACAAAGATCTTGATGAGTTACGGCAGCTGGAAGATGAAAGTTCGGCCCATATCGCGATGCTGCAACAACAATATCAGCAACAAACAGGTATTCCCTCTTTGAAAATCAAACACAATCAAGTGTTGGGATATTTTATTGATGTGACCTATGTGCATAAAGAAAAAGTACCAACCTCCTTTATTCAACGCCAAAGCTTGGTTAATAGCAGCCGATATACAACGGATGCGTTGATCGCTCTACAAGAAAAAATAGAAACTGCGACTGAGAAGAAGCTTACTATTGAGTTGGGCATTTATGATCAGTTGGTTCAAAAAATTCATCAGCATGCACCTTATCTTAGAGACGTATGTGCATGGGTGGCAGCGGTGGATGTGGCCGGATCTCATGCGCAGTTGGCCCAAGATTATGGTTACACCCGCCCGTTGATTTATGAGGACACGCGTTTAAAAATTGACGGCGGTAGACATCCGGTTGTTGAACAAATGATGCGGGTGCGATCTGAGCCTCAGGTGTTTACAGCTAACGAGTGTCTGCTGACCGAGCAAACCAAAATGTGGTTGATGACAGGCCCAAACATGGCAGGTAAAAGTACGTTTCTGCGTCAAAATGCCTTGATCGTTTTGTTGGCACATATGGGCGCCTACGTACCGGCTGATCGGGCCGAAATTGGCTGTGTGGACCGCCTATTTTCCCGGGTCGGCGCTTCTGATGATTTGTCACGCGGGCAATCGACTTTTATGGTGGAAATGGTAGAGACGGCAGCTATTTTGAATCAAGCCACCGAGCGGTCATTTGTGATTGTTGATGAGATTGGCCGGGGAACGGCAACCCATGACGGCCTGGCCATTGCCTGGGCGATTGCTGAATATTTGCATAATCATGTTGGATGTCGTAGTTTATTTGCCACGCACTATCATGAGTTGACACGTCTGCGCAATCATCTGAAGCGGTTTGCCTGTTACACCATGGCCGTTAAAGACTGGCAAGGAGAAGTGGTTTTCTTACATAAGGTGATTGAAGGCATCGCCGATCAATCCTATGGGATTTATGTAGCGCAACTGGCAGGGTTGCCCAAAAAAGCGCTACGGCGCGCCCAAGATTTGATGACCCGTTTTCAAGAACGGGACAATCGCGCTGCTCAAGCGGTGTCTGCCCCCTTGTTTGAAAAGGCGCAAAATGCAACAATGGATGCTGTTTATGACCAACTCAAAGCATTGAATCCTGATAGCTTAACCCCGCGGCAGGCTCTTCAGGTTTTGTATGAATTACAGAGTAAAGCGATCGAAAAGGAAAAATAAGTGAAACTTTCACAAGTGAACCAAGGGATATTATGGTTTTTAAGCAGTCGGCTGAGCTTTGCTGTGGCTGGCATTGTTATTAAGCTTTTCCCCCAAAATAGTGCCTTACAGTTTAACTTTGTGCGGGCCTGTTTTATTGTGATTTTCGTTGTACCGATAATCTACCTTTTTAACCGGCATGAGCTGGATTGGCGCGCACCCTTTCGATCAAAAAACCCAAGCTTAATGATTATCCGGGTGGTGTTGGGGTCAATCGGGTTGATCTGTTTTTACTATACGTTTCAAACCATGACCTTTGCTAAAGCTTTCACCATTGCAGCGGCCACTACTTTTTTCACCCCGCTTTTTGCCAAAATATTTTTAGGAGAAAAAATTGGCATCCATCGCATGGCGGCTATTTCAGTAGGCTATGTAGGGGTTTGGTATGCCCTTGATCCCATCTATTCAGGCATTGATATTTATGAAATTATTGCCTTGGTCAATGTGATTTTAACCGCAACAGTGAGCACCATTTCCAAGAAAATTTTGATTAAAGATAGCCCGTTTGTTTTAATGTTTTATACGGCAATGTTTTCGATTTTTCTTGCTTTGGGGACGTGGTCCACGCAAGGGCCGATCACAGCGATGACGGGTTTTGATGCCTGGCCCTCTCTGACGATTTATAGCTTTGTGCTGCTATTGATTACCATGGGCCCTTTTGCTTTTATGGGGAAATATGGGTATCTAAGAGCGTTCAAAAAAACAGACCTGAGCCTTCTGATGCCCTATGAATACACCAACTTTGTGTTTGCCGCCTTGTTTGGCTATTTCATTTTTAATGAAATACCAGAGGCGAATACTTGGGTTGCCATGGGCCTGATTATCTTGGCAACGACCTTGCTGACGCTGTATGAAACCCGGGGAAAGGCGAGAGGACTGAGACGTTAACGTTCCTAAATGAATAGAGGCCTACTTTTCTTAAGTAAGTAGCACTCTCACTCTAGGTGTAAGTTCCCAAAGAAGGCGTTTTATTACATTCCTTCAAACATGATGGCGCCTTGAGGGGAGTTTGAGTTCAACTCCATCATTTACTTTTGCTCGCGACTAATTGAGAGCTCTGCTTATCAAATGTTATTTTAGGATAGTCCTGTATACTATAGGTCACTTTTTTCTCCTTACCGCCACATATCAATTCTAAGCAACAAGTGTCAACGTTACACAAGCCGGGGCCACTCTTTACAGACTCACATCCAGCTACATTAAGATTGCCTTTCTCTCGGGGGCACATTCATCCATCACCGTACAGGAGAGGTTATTATTGTACTCACATACTCCTTTCGAGGGATTGTTATTATAAAGGCAGCATCCAATCTGATTTTTGCCGGATCCAAGGCAATCTGTGGATGGTCCCGTAAGACCCGTACCTTCTTCTGGACAACCAGAAGAACAGGACGAATCGACCAAAGGACAGATTGCCACCAAAACAAAAACCAAATATTTTAATTGTGTTCTTCTCAATAATTTAAACATAGTTTTTTTTCTCCCATATGTAGTGTGTCACCTTGAGGTAGGCTGGGGGGCTTGGGTCAACTCTTAAAGCTTATGGGTGTGCCGCGCCCTTGTCAAGGATTCTGGGCGATACCAGTTGATTGATCCAATGAGCGATGCAAAATTGGTCTGCAAACAGCACGATTATTGAAAGTAAAAGGGCGTTCTCTCTGTGTCAGACTTGTGTTTCATAAGCGCTGGTTACTTTGAATTTAATCAATGCTGTTCTTATCACTCAGCCGATAGCCACGGCCCCAAACCGTTTGCATATAATCTTTTTCAAGACCAGAATCTGCTAATTTCTTTCGGATGCGCCAAACAAAAGCATCGATGATGCGTATCTCAGGCTCATCAACGCCACCATATATATATTCTAACAAAAATTCTTTGCTTAGGACTTTGCCTTTGTTCAAGGCGAGGCACTCGAGCAAAATAAGCTCTTTCTTGGTGAGATCAATTTGAGCATCCTCTAAAAAAACTTGATGTTTGGATAGGTCAATTTTCAGAAGGCCAACTTCAATGGTTGAGCTTTTTAGGCCATGCAAGCGCCGAACAAATGCACGGATCATTGCCACCAGAACCTGACTTGAAACTTCGTAGTTTATAACCTTGTCAAAACCCGTATCTAAATAGCTGATGATTTCAGAATCACTTAGCTTTCCATCGCTTGTAACCAAAATGAACAGGCAATCTAAATGATAAGACCGAATGCTTGCAAAAAATGAGCTCGCTTTTTGTGGGGTCAATAGTTGATCAGTGACAACACAATCGTATCCATAAATCTGGATATACTCAATAATGTTCTTAATAGATGTTACTTGTTTTGCTTGAATCTCAGGTAATGAAAGAAGGTAATCTCTTATCGGCTCATTTCTGAGATTGAGTAAATTGAGCAACATTTTCATGCTGCACCCGCCTACTCCCTGCCAGTAAGGCATTTAAGGCCATCAATAACCTCATTGCAGTGATTTGCAACGGATACTTTTGGCCATGATTGATCGATGTATCCTTTTTGATCAATCAGGTACGTCGCACGTTGAATGCCCATGTATTTCTTGCCATACATACTTTTTTCAACCCAGACTCCATAGCTTTCCGTGACCGTTCCATCTTCATCTGCCAATAGGTTAAAACGCAGATCATACTTGTCAGCAAACTTTTTATGTTTCTCAACTGTATCCCGTGAAACCCCAATAATTGCCGCCCCCAAATCGAGAATGTCTTGATACGCATCTCTAAAGCTGCAGGCTTCTTTTGTGCAACCGGGGGTGTCATCTTTGGGGTAAAAATAAAGTACAATTGGCTTTCCTTTGAAATCGTCTAATGAAATAACAGTCCCATTTTGATTTTTTCCGGAAAGTGCCGGCGCTTTTTGTCCAATTTCAATCATTATTATTCCTTTAATTATTTAACAAAGTACCCTAATAATAGTCTAATGATCCAAGCTAAGATGTTGAACACCTTTTTCAAAGCCACTGTTAAGATTTCATACTACTTTGTTGTTTTTATCATGCTTGTTTTTTTAACCCTATTTATCAGGCTTCAAATATCGCCCATAGATATTACAAGCATAGCAAAAAAATCATCTTTGCTCGAGGGGTTAAAATCTGGACAAATATTGATCAAATGGCAATCCTTAAGTTTTAATCCTCAGATAAAATTTGAGGATATTTCTCTCAAAAAGCCTTCTTTTGACATTCAGGCTTCAGCTTCTGTTTGGCTTTCAATGCAGAACCTCTTGATTGGCAGAATCAAATTTTCAAACGTTAAAGTTAAAGACATTCAGATTCAAATGGATCATCTACCTGTGGATGCCGGCACTGAGGAGAAAAAAACACTCTATGATGCGCTTTTCTGGGTTGCTGAAAAAACGAATCTAGAGCTGCTGTCTCGGTTCCAGGCCCTGACTGTAAAAGATGGAACGATCATTCTTCCCTCTAATGAGCTTTCGATTACAAAGATTGAAAAACTCACGCTCTCTTTTCAAGAGAGCCCGAATCATCTTGATATCGGGTTTCGGATCAATGATCAGGCGTTATCTCTGAGCTTGCAAGGAGACGCGCTGAAAAATGGGCAAACACTAAAAATTAACGGCGATAATATTAAAGACATCATTCCCACCATTCTTGAAAAGAATGAATTTTTGAAGCCAGGATTGTTTGAAGGACAAACGAAAACAGGTTTTGAAGTTGAGCTGAAACAAGAAAATAAGCACTTTAATGTTGCAGCGCAGATATCCCACCAAACGACACACGATAAAAGAAAGCACACTTATCAAGGCTCTTTTGATGCAAAGGTTGGTCCAGAAAGCGCCCCTTATGAGGCGCATTTGCGAATCATTAGCATTACCCTTGATAAGCTCTCTGATATCTGGCCTGAAGACATTGCGCCCAATGCACAAAAATGGCTTACAAAAAATCTCTCAGAGGGTGTTTTGAATGATGGCTATGTCTGGATTCAAGGGCAGGCCTCTCTTGATCCAAAAGAGCCGCTAACGGTTGATAAAATTAAGGGCCATCTCACCTTGGACCGGACAACGATCAACTATTTAGATAACATGCCTCAAATCAAAGACGCCCGGGCGACAGGATTTTTTAATGAGTCGGGTTTTGATATTGCCATCAATCAGGGTCATATCAATGAAACGCAGATCAAATTTGGACATATGCGTATTACAAACATACTTTCTGAACGGCCTATGGCGGATCTTTATGTTAAAATTTCCTCTCCGTTGAAATCTCTCCTTGAAGTGATCAATACTGAACCACTCGCGCTTTTGAAAAAATATGATTTTGACATTGATCATGCCGAGGGCGCTGTGCTGGCAACACTGAAAATGGGATTTCCCCTTCTTAAGGATGTTGAATTTAAAGACTTTGATTTAGACGTAGAAGCACACCTTAAAAAGGCATATATCAAAAAGCTAACGCCCCAACACCCTTTTGTGTTGTCGGAAGGAACTTATGATTTGACGATCAAATCAGATGAGTTGACAATGACTGGCGATACCTTACTGAACGGTCTTCCTGCCGATTTTACCTGGCATTCTTATTTTTATCCCACGCGCACTTATAAGAATCATTATCTGTTTAAATGTACGGCTAAGCTTAAGGAAATTCCTGAAACTGATCTGAGTGCGTATGATCAGTATGTTCCAGGCCTGATAGGCTTTGATCTGGCCATTAAAGAACTTGTCAATAACGAAGTGAATGTCAGCTTAAAAGCCACCCTAGATAAGACAGACGTTAACCTTCCTATCTTGGGGAAAATTAAGACAGAAAGTGACCCTGGGTTTCTCTATGCCCATCTTATTTTTATGAAAGGTCACTTAAGAAATATTTCAGAATTAAAATATGCCGATGAATCGGGTGAGATTGAACTTGAGGGAACCTTTGATAAAGACGGGTCTTTCAAAATTGATGTGCGTGATGTGTCCGTCCTTAAAAATAAATTTCAAGGATCTATTACTTCATCGAAAAAAGAAGGGCTGACAGTTCATGTCAAAGGTCCTTTTATTGATCTCAGTTCTTATCAGTCAACAAAATCAAAAAAAGAAGAAAAACCGTCCTTTTCCTTTCCTAAAAAAATGCTGTTGGCGCTGGGTTTTGAAAAAGTCTTTATGAAAAACAGCATTGTGATGGAAAACTTTTCCAGCACATTAAATATTGAAGATGATTTCCTAACATATGGTCATGCTAAAGGGACTTTTTATAATAAGAACCAATTCAAATTTCAGCTTTTGAAAAATGGAAACAAGCAAAAGTTAGATTTTTATACCGATAATTTGGGCCTTTTAACGCGGGGGCTGGGGCTTACCACAGAAATATATGGCGGTAAGATTGACATGAAGGGGACAAGAGACCTTCCTGCTTCGCTTAAGACCAGTATCAAAATTACAGATCTAACCATGAAAAACATCCCTTCCATTGTCAGGATTTTGAGCTTGGCCTCTCTCTCAGGGGTTTCGCAAATATTTCAAGGGCCAGGCTATGTTTTTACCGATGGCTTTATTGATTGTAATTATGAAAATAATAAAATTTATATTATCAATAGCTTGCTTAACGGCTCTGGGATTGCCATTAGTGCGGCAGGTTATTTAGATTTTGGCCGGGACCTCATGAATTTGACGGGGCAGGTAGTTCCTTTTAGAAGCATCAACCAGTTTTTAGGCGCTATTCCTCTTATTGGAACGGTCCTTTCAGGAGGGACGCCAGACCATGGTATTTTCTCCTTTAGTTATCAGGCAAAAGGACCTTTGGGGGCGCCTGATATTTCCTCAAATCCACTCTCCATTTTTACACCCCAGACGATTAAGGGGCTTATGAGAGAAGATGCATATGAAGGGGAAAAGGACTTGCCTGATGTTCAGAAAGATCAGAAAGAAAAAGACGTTTGAGTGGTTCGGCCTAATCCAATTGCTCTTGCTAGATTGTTTTTTCCCCGACAAAGTTAGCTAAAAGAGTGCTCTGGGTGATTTGAATCCATTGATTGAGGCCAGGAGTTTTTTGCACGCGTGCCACCTGTCTCATTTCTTTGATCCACTTTTGGACTTGATCATGAGCCAATCTATTCACTCTGATCAATTGACGCTCTTCGTAGAGAAGGCCTTCTTTTTCTGATTGAGGCGCTTTACGGTAGCGGGCTGAATTTCGTGCCCGCTTGTCGTAAGAGGGCTTTAATGCTTCTTCAATTAATTGGTTGCTGTAGGATTTTAACGTTTGGATATATCCTTTCCAGTCTTGATCTGCTTTTAGAAAAGAAGAATTCCATTTCATCAGTTCTATCTTTTGTTCAGTTTGCTTAACGGGATTCAAGGACAATAAAGCATGAGCGGCTTCATCTGGCGTCATGGAATCCTCACCACCGAACGTCGGAGGGGTGGATACTGCTGATGTTGGCATGCTTCCAAAGCCTGATGAAGCGACTGAGGCCGAGGAAGAAGGCCGGTGGATGGGTTTGAATGCGGTGCTTGGAGCATAAGGCGCTTGCTGTCTATTGCGCATGACTTTTTTTTGTTTGCTTGCCGATGGTTCTTTTCCAGCGTTTACGTCTGGACTGAGAATAGAGAGGCCTGTTAAGAGTGTGACTGTTGTGATCAAGTATCGCATTGGATGAATTCCCTGTATTAGATTTTAATGTTAGTCGTGTATCAGATAACAGTCAATAAACATGTCTGATGGATACGCTCAGCTTAGTTGGTAGCGAGGGGGGCGTAAAAAATATTGCGTGAAAATGAGATACACGTATGTGATTATTTCATTTATTTGACCAAGGAGAGAATGCAAATATTCATAAATTTAGAAAAATAAAAATAAATCAAACATAGCTTTGACAATGCCTCAGAGCTGAACTACGCTTTTAAGTGATATAACATAACGGGAGTCTATTCATGAAACACCATCTTAAACTTTTATTTTTATTTGTGGCCCCGCCGCTTGTACTGAAAGCCGTTAATCCAGCGGATTACACCGAGGACCTTGAAGCGGCGAAGGCCCACACACCTATGACATTAGAATCATATCAAGCCGTTGGTGACATTCTTAAAAAAACAGGCAAATCGATTTTTGAAGCGGATAATGGAATTACAAAAAAACCTCAAGACGAAAGAGAGACTGCATACACTGAACTTAAACGTGCGGGCGAAGAGTTTTTGATGCAAACGGTGACGGCTATGCGCAGGGCGACAGGTATGGAGTGCGTTGAAGAAGCCGAAACGGGTAAAGTTGGTTGGCGAATCAAAAAGAGCCATCGTGATGCAAAAGTCCGACGTTTCAAGGAAAAATCTCTCAGTATTGAGGGAGAAATTGCAAAAGCAAAAGGCGAAAAAGAAAAATTAAGCCAATCCCATGATATAGAACTGACGCGTCAACAGCATGTTCGAGACGAAAAATTGCAAGAGATTGAAGCAGATTGGCGACAAACTAAAGCCCAATACGAGCAAAATTTAGCCAGCGTTGAAGGTGAGCATGAGAAGAATCAAGCTGAAATTAAAAAGAGATTTTCAGAATCTAAAAAATCTTTTGAAGATGCAGAAGATGAAGATTCAGTTAGCACTTTAAGGTGGCTTGGGGAACAAGAGAAGAAAGCTCTTAGATCTGCAAAAGAAGCATACGAGAAAAAGGCATTAGATCTTAATGCTGCCTGGGCTAAAAAGGAGCAATCCTATAAAGATCAAAAAGTAGAAACAAATCAAGGTTATAAAAATGATCGTGACCAATCAATTGCTGCTTTCAAAGTGGCTAATGAACCACATGATCGGGAAATTGAGACAAAAAAAATAGAAATGACGCGTCTTCAAGAAGCAGCTCATTTTTGGCAATTCTATTATAAAGCAGCAGAATATGGGTTGGGTTTCGAACAGACACAAACTTATGGCTCTTTAGCGGGGCGTCTGACATGGGGTTATGCAGGAACGGATCCCTACTATTGGCCGATACCCTTGTCAGAGGATGAAGATTTAATAACGTGGGATGCTGAAAAAATTATGCTTATGCCATTTCAAGGGCTTTTAAATACGGAAAGCTATAAGCGTTATTTTGTGGATGAAAATGGCCAGGATGAATTAGCTGTTTTGTTGGAGACTGTTAAGAAAACCCAGCTTCTGTTGAAAGCCCTTCAAACACTTGGTCAAAAGAAAAAGTCAACTTATGCGAGTGCCGCTACTGGGCAAGGTGCGTCGGCTACTGTTGCGGATCAACCCGAATTGGCTGCAAATACAGAGGCTATTAATCGTTCAGGTAAAAAAAAAGCGGTAAAAAAACAACAGCCACACCAGCAGAAGAAAGCGAGTCCTTGGGCGGGGTGACGAAGTAGCAATACGTGCCCACGCGCCATACGAAACCCCGTCTGCAACTGGATCTGCAGCGGGGTCTTTTTTATCAGGGGCCTCCTGGCTTTTGGGAGAGGTCGTTGGTGCCTTGCGTGAAGATGTTAAAGACTTGGCAACGGACATCGCCAGAGCTTTGAATGGCGAAGAGGATGATGAGCGTGTGCCTAGTGAAGAAGAAAAGTTGAGATATTATCTGGGGGATGATGATGTGTTTGCTCCTTTTTAAAATATTATAAAAGCCAAAGAGACCAGGGCAGAGCGCTTGAGGGAGAATCCTCAAGCGCTTTTTTTTATCAGGGAAGTGTCTTTTAAAAACTTCACTGATTCATTGAATTAAAACTCTTATTATCGTTTATTTTAAGGGCCTTTTTTTAGGTCTTTAATTTATTTTTGTGGCTTCAGGAAAGGGCTTTATCCGACCATTCTATTTTCTTGAGAATAAATTTCTTTATTTCAATTAAGTGTTTTTTAGCTATTTCGTTAAATTAAATTTAGGTGATAGGTATAAAAAAAATGAAAAAAATAGATGATAAAAACAATAGCCTAAAAAACAAAAACACTCAGCTTTACCAAGACCTTGCTCTTGAAATTGTTGGATTAAATCCCTCTAAGTTTTCATATTTATTGGACATTAAAAACGATATAAATAGAAAAGGGCGTGTTAATCGGGATCCTCTTGTTTTGGATGACTTGATGATGCAAGCGCTTACCTTTATCAAGCAATCAGAATTTGCGGGGCGTCATGGGGTCATTAAAGCTTCAGCTTCATTTGAGTGAACCAGATACGGAAAAAAAGCATGACAACGATAATACCAAGCAACTGATGTGCTAATGCTAGGGAGAGTGGCGCGCTACGGATAAGCGTGAGGATGCCAAGAGTGAGTTGTAGCAAAAGACATGCTAAAAGAAGGAGAGAGCTAGAAAAAAATCCATAGCGAGTAACGCATGTCTTAAGATTGATATTCTTCATGGCAAGAATGATCCCTATGGCAAAGGTTAACAAAGCCAGAGCCCTGTGCACGAACTGAACAATGGCCGGGCTTTTGTATAAGTTTCCTAGGGCCAGCGCTGGTTGCCACTCACTTGATGGAAAAATTGCACCATTCATTAGAGGAAATGTGTTGTAGATAAGTCCGGCTTTGTGTCCCGCAACCAGCCCCCCATAAGCAAGGGTACAAATTGACACCATGAAACCTATACGGCTTAAAATAGGGTGTCTCCGCGTGCTAGAGACCTCTTTGTGTTGGGTTCGAGGCTGCTTTTTGACATGAAGTGTTTGCAGTGCTTCTTTATAAAAAAGAATTAGAATCACCGTTGCGATCAATAGATGCGCTGTAAGACGTGTGGGGTTAACCATGGGATCATTTACAAGCCCACTTTTAACCATGTACCATCCCATGAATCCTTGAGAGATACCTATCAAGGTTAATAAGATAAAAAAGCGCTTTTGTACCTGAGAAAGCGTGCGCCTGATCCAGAAAAAAGCAAGAGGGATCAAAAAAATAAGGCCAACCAGTCGGCCAACCAATCTGTGGACATATTCCACCATATAAATAAACTGAAACCGTCTGAGAGAAATATCAAAGTTGACTTTTTGATATTCCGGAGAGGTGTTGTATTTACCAAACTCCTCTTGCCAGGCCGTGCTGCTGAGGGGAGGGAGCGTGCCGACAATCGGTTTCCATTCAATGATCGAAAGGCCAGAGCCCGATAAGCGGGTAAAGCCTCCAATAGCGATCATGAGAAAGACGCCAGCCATACAGGCGCGTAACCAGAGGAGATACCAGGAGGAGGATGAAGCTTTAGTCATCAAATCCTCTTGGAAAGCCAAATCGCAACTTTAGCGCCCCCTTTGATGGCAAGACTTAAGGGGGTGTAGCCTATAAAACTTTTGGCTTCTTTTTCTAGGGCGAGATCTTTATGCTCACTTTCTTCCGCTTGGCATTTACGGATGATGGTGGTGACTTCTGGCGTATGATCGTTACTCTCTAGAGCATCTAACTGATCTTGGTAATGTTCTTCAATGACTTCTTCAACGGCAACGGTACAGGCCATAGCAGCCTTTTTGCCCATCAGGGCTGTTGCAAACCCCAGGGCATATCCAGCGCCATGCCAGAGGGGTGATAGAAGCGTTGGCCTCACATGGTTTTTGACAATGAGATCATCAAAAAGCTTTTTATGCTGCTGTTCTTGGGCAGCCATATGATCCAGCTCAGCGCCAATGGACGAATCACCCAGCACCGCTTTTTGTCCTTGGTAAATTCGGACAGCGCCATGTTCTCCCGCTTGGTTAACCCGGAGCATTTGATGAAGTTGATGTCTTTGAATGGGAGTCATGTCAAAATTTAGTCATTCTATAATATTTTAATTATACCGTCTGTGAGGGATTTTGAAAACAAATAGCAGATAGAGACAAAGATATAGGTTGATCAGGAAGTTGTACTCAACAGGGGAGAGACCAAAGATTCTGAGCGGGACCCGATCACATGGAACATATTTGGTTTGCTTGATCTGTTTTTTCAGATCTTGAAGGTTCATTTTTTTGAAATCAGTTTTGTTGTGACAAACTGAGGGAAGAGAGACCCATTTACGCTCAATGGCAATGTGGTAGCTGCTAAGACCGATATTGGTTACAATAGCTAGGATCATTAATACTATTATATAACGAAGCGTTTTTGGCGCTTTGATCATAAGGGAAACCGTTCCAAGAACGATGAGCGCCCCATAAGGCCAGCGCTCAAAAATACAAAAAGCACACGGGGCATATCCACCGATGTATTGCATGAAGAAAGCAATGGCTAATAAGCTAAAACTAACCAAGGCAATTAAAAAGATGAATACCTGGACCGGAATATTTTTTCCTTTTATGAAGGGCGCAAAAAGGAGAGTGAGGTGATGTTTTTTAAGGGCCTGCCAGACGGTCATCTTTTGATACTTTTTTTTCAGTATAGCGAGCTATGAAGGGAAACCCAAGTCTTTAGCAGCTGCCAAAAATATTAAACAGCAGTCCGTTGAGAATTCAGGCGTGCCTTGTTGAGATCATCTGGGGTATCAACCGAGAGCGGGGCTTCATCCACAATCCCGACCCCAATTTTGAGGCCCAAGTCTAAGGCGCGCAGTTGTTCGAGTCTTTCCGTGTTTTCAAGGGTGCTGGGAGAGGCAGCCACAAACTTTTCTAAGGCTGCTTTGCGAAAAGCGTAGATGCCAATATGGTGATAAAAAGTGGCGGCTCCATGGGGAATCGGTGCGCGTGAAAAATAGTGCCCAAATCCATAGGATTTCTGTTGATCAAGGGGTGAAAAAGCCACCTTAACAACGGACGGGTTTTGAATGTCTGCGGCATCTTGGATTGGGGCGGCTAAGGTTGTGATATCAAATGGCATGTTCTGCTCTAATAGGGTTGCAGCAAAGGAAATATACGCTGGAGAGATAAAGGGTAAATCACCCTGTAAATTGATAATGATGTCTTCAGGGGAAAGAGTTTTAATTGCTTGCGACGCCGCGTAAACACGATCGGTACCGCTTGGTAACATCGGATCTGTTAGAACTGCTTTCCCCCCGGCTTTTTCAATAATAGATTTTAGGCGTTCGTCACAGCAGGCAACGATTACTTGATCGCACTTTGCCAAACGGGCTTGATTCAGTACACGGATAATCATGGGCGCACCGCCAATATCGGCAAGGGGCTTATTGGGCAGCCGTGATGAGGCCAAGCGAGAGGGAATAACAATAATCTTTTTCATGGGTATCTTATAAATTATTTGGCGAGCATATCATAAATTGCTACGTTGATGGAGGGAGTTCCTGACATGAATAAACAAAAAGGCAATATGATTTTTGCGGCTACTCTGATAGCCCTTATTATTTGGCTCATTTCTGCAATGATTTCGGAAGCTTTGGTTGACCCTGTGGCTTTGAAGCAGTCCGTTTACAAGATTGATGTTCCTGATCATGAGGTAGGCGCTCAGGTTCCGGCTCAAAAAGAGGGGCCAGAGCCCATTGATGCTTTTATGGAGCAAGCCGATGCGATCAAGGGGAAATCCCTAATGCGCCAGTGTATGCAGTGCCATTCCTTTGATAAAGGAGGGCCTCATAAAATTGGGCCGAATTTATGGGGTGTTTATGGATCTTCTATTGGCGCTAAAGAGGGGTATGCCTATTCCTCTGGGTCTAAAAAGCTTGCTGATAAGAAATGGACAGATGAAAATTTGAACCATTTTCTTTATAAACCACGTGCCTTTATGCCAGGAACAAAAATGGCTTACGTTGGATTAAAAAGAGCCAAAGATCGTGCGAATATCATTGCGTATTTAAAAACATTGGTATAGATACTTTTCAATTTTCTGATAAGATTTTCACAAACAGAGTTGTTGGAGAGAACGCGTGCGTTTTTTAAGTGTTGTTTTTTTATTTTTCTCTTTGAATGCTGCCTTGGGGCAGACGGTTCTGAGTTTGCCATCTGCGCCAAAGGCTAAGTATGATGCAGCCAGTGATCGGTTGAGTTATGTTCTAGACGAAGCTATTCAAGGTGGTAGCATCAGTTTGGCCTCTCCAAAAATCGACTTCAATAGCTTTAATCCCTTTATCAGAAATGCATGGCCCGCAGAGGGAAGTGAACGCCTTTATGCCACCTTAATGTTTCAACCGTTGGATGATGAGAAGAACTTGTATCCTTATGTGGCAAAAGAATATGAGCAAGATGGTTCATCTGTTACTTTTACGCTTCGTGACGGGGCGACTTTTTCAGACGGTAGCTCGATTACCACTCAGGACGTTGCGGCCAGTTTTGCAGTGATTAAAGAGAAGGGAAAAAGAGATCTCAGAGAGGGGTTGGAATCTGTTGAATTTACTCTTTTAGATGACCAGAAGATCCGATTTCATACGAAGGTCAATCAAGCGTTGTCAGCAGAGCAAAAATTTAAAATCGGGTGGCTGCCAATTTTTAAAGCGCCTGACTTGAATTCAAGGGAGCAGCTTAAGAAACCAATCACCAGTGGGCCATATGAAGTTGAACACTTTCATAAAATCAATTATGTGCAGTATAAAAAACGCCCCAATTGGTGGGGAAATTCACTTTGGTTTCATACGAACCGCTATAACTTTGAGAGGATGAGTTATTTTTATATTCCAAATCCAGAGATGAATTATCGGGCTTTTCGGCAAAAGAAATACCTGCTTCGGCGCGAACTAAATCCACAATGGTGGCACCATCGATATGATTTTGACGCGGTTCGCCAGGGGAAAGTAGAAAAGAAGACGGTCAGGAATGATCAAACCTTAAAGGCGGGGGGGATATTTTTAAATACCCGAAAGCCTGCACTCAAAAACCTCAGCGTTCGCCGTCTTTTACAAAGCTCTTTTGACTTTCAGCAGCTTAATCACACTTGCTATTTTGACAGTTATTCATATCTTCCAAGCTTGTTCTTTGATGCGAAGATCATTGATTTTTCCAAAAACCACCAAGAAAAGAGTCAAGATTTAATTCATGAAATGGGCATTGCCCTTGAAGAATCAAAAAATTCCATTGTTACATCAAGATTAGAAAGGCCCGTGCAGTTAATTATGGTCGCCCTTGTTCCTGCTCATAAAAAAATATTAGAGCCGTGGAAAATGAAGTTGAAAAAATACAACATTGATCTGATCATTCAAATGACCACACCAGGAGAATACTTCAAGCGCCTCCAAACGGGGGCTTATGACATGATTGTTGTTCCTCAAATATCCGGCGTAGATTGGCCTTCTATATCCAAAAGTTTAGGAGACTTTATTCTAAGAGCTGTTGACACGAACCAGTCATTTGAAAGAGAAACTTTAAGATTACTTTTGAAAAAAATTCAAAGCGCGCCAACAGATTTTGAGGAAAAATTATATCTGAGTGTCTTTAACCAATGGGCTTTTCAAAATGCCTACTTTATCCCCATGTGGTTTCGATCTAAGATTGATTATGCAAGTTGGCTTAAAGTTAAAATTCCTGAGGCCACCATCGGCCAATCGGATATTGATCATTGGTGTGTGGCAGCATGAAGATAACATGGTATGACTCAACGGTTTTATGGCGGATAGTACGGGGTCTCTTTTGGACACTGCTTTCATTGGGGGTAGCTAGTTTCATCAACTTTATTCTTATTCAGTATGCGCCCGTAAAGCCCGATGATTTTTTTGCCTCTCAAGAGATCCTGACCACCGCTCAGTATGATCAGGCGCCTGCGTTAAAACAGTCACTATTTCAAGGATACGGTCATTTTTTAACGCGCATTTTTACAGGGGATTTTGGTAGAAGTCAGTTATATGATGTACCTGTCATTGATGTCATACAAGATGCGCTGATTGTCTCTTTGACCCTGAGCAGTTTGTCTTTGCTGCTAAGTTATGGCGGGGCTTTTCTGATAGCTTGGATTTACTTTATCTCTGGGTCAATGGGGAGGAAATTTTTGTATGGTGCTCTGTCTGTTCTGCAGTCATTACCAAAATTATTTGTGGCCTTGCTGCTTGTGATTGTGTTTGCCAGCAATCAAGATTCTGGGCTTTTCCCTCTAGAGAGCCCACCCCTTATTAACGATCTACGCCTTGATAGATGGGATTTGTTTTGGAACGCCTCTCAAAAATTTATTCTGCCGATACTCACGCTGTTCTTTGCTTATACCCCAAAAGTATTTTTATATTTTGTAGGCATGATAGCGGTAGATTCTCGCCTTCAGAACCACCTGTTTTGGAGGGGGCATGGGCGCTCCAAAAACCAAATTTTTTGGCTAAGCGAGAGCCGATATTTGCTGTCAACCTTGTTGTGGCGCGTTGTGAATGATTTTGTTTTCCTGATTTTTACTTATGGTTTTATGGTAGAGATTATATTCTCCCTCCCTGGAATGGGTTTCTTGGGGTATCGCGCAATTATTTCTGGTGATTTTGATCTTTTCATGGCGATTTTCCTTTTGTTTTCAGTCATAAGTATTGCCTTCAATTTCATCTTAAGAGCTCTTGTTCCAACCTATGAACAGGTCAAGCTATGAAATTTTTCTTTCCATATCAGAAAAGAATGCGCAGTACGCTTATCAGTTTCTTGCTGATTAATGGCGTTTGCTTACTTTGGATGGCTGGTTTTACAGAAAGTGGTTGTCTAGCCTTTCACCCTCAGCCTCCTTCAGCTGCGTATTTGTTAGGGACAACAACCAATGGATTCGACATCAGCTTTATTCTGGCAAAAAGTATTATCCAAACGCTTTGGTTTTTGACGGTAACAGTTTCTTTGGTGTTTTTCTTTTCAGTAACACTGGGCATTGTTTTTGGTTACTTCTGCCGATTGAATTTTTGGGTGCCGATGTTGCGCATCATTGAGATTGTTAATAGCATTCCCTTGCTCATGGTGCTGGTTATTTTAGGCTATTACCATTGGCTTTTTTGGGGATCTTTTTTGGTTCTAATATTGCTCTTTAAATGGCCCTTATGTGCGCAGGTTTCACAAGGGCTGGCAATGTCGTATCGTTTGACGATGCCTGTGTTACTTGCCCAGATGAATGGCATAAGCGATTTATCAATTATCAGGCGCTATTTTATCCCCAATATTTTTAAAGCCTTGATTCCTAAAGTGCCAACGTTGGCGGTTTCTCTTTTTAACACCCTAACCATTATGGATTTTTTGGGGTATTCTTTTTTAGGAACCAGTATGAGCCTTGGCTCTTTGGTGGCTGAGGGAAAAGATAATTTATATGCGCCGTGGATTTTACTAGGTGGCCTTGGGGGGCTCTTGATTGTTTTGGTGCCCTTTATTTTGCTCAGCTTCTCAGTGGTGTCTGAGGGTAATAAGGCAGAGGAGAGGTATCAATGAAAAATAATGCTTCACTTGAACCCATTTTATGCCTTGAGGATTTGCACTTTGGATGGCGTGAAAACAAAATTTCAGCCCCTTTATTTGACGGTGCTTCGCTGGAAATATATCCCGGTGAAGCTGTTGGACTTTGGGCAAAAAACGGCACCGGTAAAACAACCTTATGCCATTGTATTTTAGGGATTCTGGAAGCAAAAAGCAGCCGCTTAAAAATAATGAATCAATCCTTGATGGATACTTCCAAGGCTGAGTGGCGCGCTGTGTTGAAACAGGTAACTTTTTATTGCCCGGGCTATACACTGAATTATGATGTCTCCATTCACTGCTATGTCAAAACAGAACTTCAAAAGATTATCAAAACCCATCGCCATTGGTTTGAAGATCTTGCAAAAAAGTTGGATTTCAGAGATGGGAAATCTCTTTTAACATATGTTCTGTGTAAGTCTGGAGAGGGCATTCGACTTGGCCTTTTGGTGCGAGCGCTTAGACAATCAGCGGGCCTGATTATTTTAGATGAGCCTTTTGAGGGTCTGCCCCTGGCGTGGCGATCTGTGATTTTAGAAGAATTCAGCCGGCAGCTATGCCGTTCACGTATTGGTATTTTATGTATCAGTCATCATCCAGACGTTCTGGCTTGGTGTCATAGAAGCGTAACCATCAGTGATCAAAAAATTGTGCCTATGACGCCTCAGGGAAATAAAAAGGAGCGTGGAAAAAATTTTGCACTTCCAGAAAGGAAGACAAAAAACCACCAGATCCTTTTTTGCCTTGAATGGCATCCCATGAATAAAAAAAACCACCCCAATATCATGGTGCGGGCTGGGGAAAAGAGACGTATTCCGTTAACCCTCAAACCCCTGATTTTAGATGGTATTATTCAGGCTGTATTAACGCAAAAAATAGATCGATCCATTTTATCCCAGACCAGCAGTTTGCAAATATGTGGCACTGATATCCTTGAAGGTCTTACAAAGTCTGCCTCTGAAGAAATTCGTCAGCATGTTGTGTTTCTGCCCCAAGCACACCATGTTTTTTCTAAAGATGTTTCTTTTTTAGATTATTTTAAGATGCTGTTTGAATCTCAAAAAGAAAAATCCGCTGAACAGTTTTGGAAGACAGTGTATGACTGGATGCATATTTTTTCTGTGCCTGAGATTCTTCTCACCCGCTCTTTGATGTCGGTGTCAAAGGGACAGGCTCAGAAGTTGGCACTTATTCAAGGCTTGCTGCGAGCGCGGACAAAACTCTATATTATGGTAGCGCCATATTCGGGATTGGATCAGAAAAGCTGTGAGATTTTAGACTGCGTTGTTCAAGAGCTTTGTAAGCAAGATAAAGGATTTTTGATGTTAGAGGCAGAGTGAAACTTCTAACTTTCAAGTAATTCTTGCCACGCGTCTTCTGTTAAACAGGGGATGCCTAGGGATTGAGCTTTGGCAACCTTGCTTCCAGGTTTGTCTCCAACAACAAGATATGATGTTTTGGCCGAGAGAGAGGTTGCAATTTTCCCTCCGTGCATCTGAGTCCGTTTTTCTGCCTCTGAGCGCGGTATGCTGAGTGTTCCTGTAAACAAGAATGTTTGACCGTCCAAAGAGCCTAGTTTCGATGGTTCAGTTGACTCATGCAATGATTTGATCGAGAGACTTGATATCAGATCTGAAACCAAGGACGCGTTTTTGGAAAGGCTGAAAAATGCTTTTAAACTTACAACGCCTTTTGGGCCAATCCCATCTATGCTCAGGAGGCGCTTACTTTGTTCATCGGTGTCACTGGATTCCTGGACAAGGCATTCCATTGATTCAAACCAGGTTAGGGCTGTTTGATAATGCTGTGCGATCAGCTTAGACGTTTCTTGACCAATAAATTGAATGCCTAAAGCGTAGATAAAACGATCCAGAGAAATATTTTTTTTATCTTCAATGGATTGGAATAAATTGTTGGCAGATTTACGTCCCCAGCCAGGTTGAGTGCGGAGAGGCGTCAGAGAGGTTTGATCTCTTTCTTCTAAAAAAAAGAGATCGAGGGGGGTTTTAAGATCGCCCCGATTCCAGAAGTATTCAATATTCTTCTCACCCATGCCATCGATATCAAATGCTTTTCTTGAAACAAAATGTTTCAGTTTTTCGCGTTGCTGGGCTGGGCATTCAAACCCCCCTGTGCATCGGATGGCCGCTTGACCTGGCTCTTGCAAAGCAGGGCTATGACATTCAGGGCAAGTCGTTGGAAACAAGAAAGGATCTGCACGTTTTTGCTGAGAAGGTATAACGTGAATGATTTTTGGGATCACATCTCCCGAACGTTCAACCAAAACTTTATCGCCAATACGCAAGTTTTTCCGGCTGATTTCATCAGCATTATGAAGGGTGGCATTTTTGACGATGGTGCCATTTAAAAGAACAGGAGACAATCGAGCAACTGGCGTTAAAACGCCCGCTCGACTGACTTGTATATCAATGGATTCTAGGGTTGTTTCTCCGGCCTCTGCGGGAAATTTCAACGCGACTGCCCAGCGGGGAGCTCTGGCAACAAACCCCAGATCTTTTTGAAGGGAAATATCGTTTACTTTAAGCACGAGGCCATCGATATCAAAATCAAAAGAGGCGCGACTTTGATTGATTTGATCATAGTATTTTTCAATTGCTTCAGGATGGGAGGAACATAGGGGCTTTGGAATAACGTCTAACCCCCACACTTTTAGATTTTTGATCACATCTGCTTGTGTTTCATGCTGTTGTGCCCCAGGGAGGACGAGATCATAAGCAAAAAACTTGAGAGAGCGCTTTGCCGTGATGTGGCTGTCAAGTTGACGAAGTGATCCAGCAGCAGCATTGCGCGGGTTTGCAAAGATTTGGCCTTCTTGTTGTCGTTGCTTTTCGTTAAAGATTTCAAAATCACTTTTTGGAAAATAAGCTTCCCCGCGGATTTCCAGCCGCTCGGTTGGGTAATTTCCAGACAAGATATGGGGGATGTTCCCAATGGTTTTAACATTGTCTGTTATGTTTTCTCCGACTTGACCATCACCCCGCGTTGCGGCCCGGATCAGAAATCCATTTTCATAGGTTAGGGCGACGGATAACCCATCAATTTTTAATTCTGTATAAAATTCAAGGGTGCACTTTTCATCACGTTTTAGAAATCGATTGAGACGCTTTTGAAAGGTGCTGATTTCGCTCGCCGTAAACATGTTATCCAAAGACAGCATTGGACGCATGTGTTGAACAGGTGAAAACTTGTTTTTTTCTACGGGTGTTCCCACCCGATTTTGTCGACTTAGGGGATGAATGAAAGCAGGATAGCGCTTTTCCAGTTCCTCTAATTCTTGACACAACGCATCATAAACAGCGTCAGACACAATGGGATTCCCAGTGTAATAGAGCTGATCGTAATGAAAAATATCTTCACTTAACTGAGCGATTTTTTGTCTTATTTCTTGCTTAGAAGGTGTCATTGTTTTTGTGCGATAAGAGATTGAGCAGCTGCAGTTGTTTCAACAGTGACAGTTTTTCCAGAGAGCATCCGTGAAATTTCAGCCAACTTTGTTTCTGGGTCAAGGCCTGCTTGTGTGCGACTAATTGTTTTATCGGCGTAGTGATGTTTTTCAACGAGGATGTGGTGATCTGCAAGAGCGGCAACTTGGGGGGCGTGGCTAATGGCAATAACCTGATGGTGTTGTCCAATCGATAGCAAACAATGACCAACGGCATGGGCAACGGCACCCCCAACACCTTTGTCAACTTCATCAAAAAACAGCGTAGGACACTGTTTAAGATGGGCGCTTACTTTTTCGAATGCTAAAAACAAGCGTGAACGCTCTCCGCCGGATGCTGCTTGGTCGAGGGGAGTGAAGGGCGCATCCACATTCGGCTGAACCATGAGTTGGATTTTATACATGCCGTTACTAGACCACTGGTTTTCTGGGAGAGGGTCATTGGAAACTTTGAGTTTAAGCTTTTCCAACATGAGTTGGGGCAGTTCTTTCTCGACAAGTTGGCACAGATGATTAGCAACTTTTACGCGCTTGGCGTTCAGATCTTCGGCCAACTCTCTATAGTGTTGTTTTGTTTGCTGTACGTGTTGCTGTTGTGCCTTTAAATCTTTTGTGCCACCGTGCAGTAAACGTGCCTGTTCTGCAAAGTGAGCTTGCTTTTCTGGGAGATCAGCTATGGAACAGTTGTATTTGCGACTAGCCGATCGAAGAGAGTGAAGTCTTTGCTCTATTTGATCTGCATCCAAGCTCATATCTTGGGCGCTTAAATAGGCCTGTTGGGTAAGTTCTTCGCTAAACGCCTGATACGAATCGATCAAGGTCTCTAAATGTTTTTCAAGGCCACTCTCTTCTTGCGTTGTTTGGAGCTTAGAGAGCTTTTTGCTCACCTTATACCAAAGCTGACTTCCTTCATCAGGATTGAGCAGAGAGAGACATTCTTGAAGAATTTGATGGTTTTGTCCTTGATTTTTTGCCTTTTGTCGCTGCTCTAGGAGATGATCTTCTTCATGGTCTTGGACTGCTAGCTTTTCAAGTTCTTCGTGCGCTTTTTCAATAAATTCTCTTTCTCGTTGGCGCTTATCATTTTCTTCTTTGAGTTGAGTATAAGTATGAACAGCTTGTGTCCAGGCCTGATAGGCAGACTGAAGATCCTGGCAAATCTCAGAGAGATCACCAGCCCGGTCCATGACAGAGAGCTGTGCTGCTGGACTGAGAACTTGATCAAATTGATTTTGTAGAGAGAATAGGAGAGGGGCTAAATCTTTTATGGTGGCTGTTGTGCTCATCTGGTCATTGATGAAGCAGCGTGTTTTACCATCAGGAGCAAGGGTGCGACGGATCAAAATAGGATCCCCTTCAGTGATTGAAATGCCTCTTTCAGCTAAAAGATTGATTTGCTTTTTATCGGCGGTAAAAGTTCCGGTAATTTGAAGGGAGCTATCACTCTTTTTTAAGACCGTTATAGGCAGCTTGCCGCCAAACAAAAACTGGAGGGCTTTTAGAACCAGAGACTTCCCAGCTCCGGTTTCACCCGTTATGACGTTAAATCCCGGTTTGAAATCAATGATCTGGCTTTCGATGGTAACAAAATTTTGAATGGAGAGAGCTGTGAGCATCTATGTCTCCGAAGACGAAGCCCCTTTTACTTTTTTTTGTGAAAGGTGAATTTGATGTTTCTTGATAAGATCATGGTGATCGAGAAGACTATAAGTCGATTGATACCATTTATTACCAGGGTAGTTATAACCAAGAATCGCCGCGTGTTTGAGAGCCTCATCTTTCATGCCGAGCGTTAAGAAAACCTCGACACATCGATAAAGGGCTTCAGCAGCATGAGATGTTGTCTGATGGCTTTGGACAACATGCAAGAAGCGCTGTAGGGCAGCCGTGGGTATTTTTTTGTCGAGGTAGAATCGACCAATTTCCATGTCTTGACCAGCAAGGTGCTCTTTACACAAATCAATTTTCAGGCGCGCGTCTCGCGCATAGAGGGTTTTAGGATGTTTTTGTGTCACCTTTCGAAAAGCCTTGAGGGCTTTGTATGTCATGGTTTGATCACGCTCTACCCCTGTTATTTGAATGTAATAACAAAGCCCAAGGAGATATTGAGCGTAGGGAGCATAGTCACTATTGGATTGTGATTGAAGGAAGTTTTCTAGATTGGCAATCGCTTGCTCGTGCTGCCCCGATTCGTAATAGGCATAGGCAGCCATGAGTTGAGCTTTCATAGCCCAAGGCGAGAGTGGGTAGAAGCGTTCAACGTTCTCAAACGCCTTAGCTGCTTTTTTATAATCTTTTTCGACAATCATGTGGTCCATGGCTTTGTCATAAAGGGCACTGAGGGCAGTTCCTTCTTTTGGTTTTTCAACCTCATGGGAAGAACAACTGGCAAGGAGAAGGAGAAAAGCAATTAAAAAGGAATTTAATTTAATCATGGACCGTATTTTGAGTTTACTAAAAATTACCAGGTCTGCTCTGACTTTGAAAGAAGATATTTTAAAAAGTTGTCCAGGGCAGTGTATTCGGACGGGTTGTGAAGGAAAATAAAAAAAAGGCACGAATATCAATCCGTGCCTTGGTTATGAGAGAGAGCCTTCGCTTATTTTGCGGGCATGGCTCCTGGCGCTGCTTCTGTAGCGTCTTTTTTGTCCCACTCAATTTCTTTACCCTTGGTATCGAATAGCTTCACTTTCTTATCTTTCATCAACTTTTCGATGTAAGACAACAAAGATTGTTGAGATTGGAGCATCCGAAGTTGAGGTGCCGCTTGTTCGAACTTAGGTGGTTTTGACTTGCGTTTGTCTTTAACCATAACCACATGCCAACCAAACTTAGATTTTACTTTTGAGTGATGTCCTGGCTTTAAGAGGAAGACTGTTTCAGCAAAATTTGGACCTAAAGTACCTTTTGCAACTTCTTTTGTGAAATATCCGAGCTTACCACCACGTTGTTTAGTAGAAGGATCAATTGACTTTTCACGAGCAAGCGTTTCAAAGTCAGAGCCACTTTTAAGTTGTGAAAGAACTTTTGATGCAGCTGCTTCATTTTCTACAAGAATGTGATGTGCATCAACTTCATCTTGTGGTTTGAACTCTTTTTTCACTTTATTAAAGAGGTCCATGAGTTTTTCATCAGTCACCATTTCTTCAATTTTCTTTTCAACGAAGAGTTGCATTTTGGCGGCTTCTTGGCATTTTTTAACACGCTCTTTGTATTCTGGTGTGCTGTCAATTGAGCTTTTTGCAACCTCATCTTTCAGGAGCATTTCGGCAACCATTTGCTGTACAAGGCCTTGATACACGGCATCAATCGCAGCAGATTCAAGTTGAGGAATGGACTTTTTACGCTCGATCACATCTAAAAAGTAAATATTTTTATCACCTACTTTTGCAACAACTGGGTTTTGACTTTGCTTTTCTCCTAATGGAGAGGCTTGTATCCCTGAAAATGCCAAGGCACTTACAACAGCTAAAGGAAGAATTTTTTTCATTTTAATCATTTTTATCCTATGAAATTTTAAGTTATATTGCCGATTAATAAGAGCATACGCAAGAGATAATTTTATGATGATTGGGACACCTTTCACCAATCTAAACTTAGATATTTATTGGAGTTTATAATGATTTTTAAAAATTGGATCGTTACCCCTTTTCTTAGTGCCATGCTTTTTAGCTCCTTATGCGCTGCATCCCCTCCCTCTAATTGCCTTGAATTTGATGTCATCAAAATTCCGGGGCTTCCAAGCGCTCAGGAAGAGCGGCTAAAAAATAAGGGGATAAAAGCAGTGATATTTCACTGCATGGGAACAAGCCTGCGGCAAAGCTTGGATATTTTGACTGGAAACGCGGGCTATCAGGTAAGCACGCATTATTTTATTCCCACGATGTCCGGAAAAGAGTTTTTGAAAGAAATGAACATTCATCATCAAAAACTCAGATATCCAGAACGTGTTCCAGTTATTGAGATTGTGTCACCTGATCGCATGGCCTACCACGCTGGTAAAAGTTCGTGGGGTGGGGTGGCTGCAAAAAGCTTGAATCCTTCTTCCATTGGCATTGAAGTGCATTGTCCTGGATATGCTAATGGGTTACAGCCTTCTAAGGATTGGAATTTTAATGTTTTTGTTCCCTACAATGACAAGCAAAAAGAAACGCTTGTTGCGTTGACAAAATACTTAAAAACACAATATGGCGTTGATCATTTTCTGGCACACAGTACGGTAGCACCTGGACGCAAAACAGATCCAGGACCGCTCTTTTTCTGGGAGGACCTTAATAAGTTGGGATATGTGACTATTGTGGATCAAAACAAGGTTGTGCACATTAAGAAATTTAAAAATATGGAGACCCCAGAGCTTATTAAAGAGGCAAAAAAAGCATTGGTTAAATGGGGATATACAATACCAGTTGATGGAGAGGAAGAATTAGAGACTCTGACAAAGTGTATTGATAGCTTCTTCCTTCAGTTTGACCCAAGTTACTGGAAGGCGAAAAATCAAGAGGGACGAGAGCTAGCAAACGTCAATTTAAGAGAAAAAGTGATACGTTTGCTTGAGGGTGTCGAGGCCATGGCAGTTTGATCACTATATCCCCCTGTTTTTTTGAAGGCATCATTAATTATGTTTTTGCCACTTGAACAACATGTTATCTTAAACCTATCAATGAAGTGAGGCGCCTTTGGCTGGTCATAAAACATCTGTAAAATTTCGTTACATCGTATGTGTCGCTTTTCTTGGGAGTGCTGCTTTAACGGCTATCACTCTCTTTAGTTTTGAAAAATTTACCCAGGTTTTTTCCTCCTACCGGCGTTACGATGAGGTTAGGAAAACCCTCTATGATTTTCAATCAGCTGCCATCAAGCAAGATTTTATGATCTCAGCTTACCAAGAACGGCCCCAAAATAAATTGATCCATAAGGTTGAAGACATGAATCAAACGCTTACAAAAAATTTAGCTATTCTTGAAAGTTCACTTGATGAGCGTTTTAAGAACGAGCTGACTCTACTTGCAGCGGCAGTTGCCACAAGTGTGCAATATACAGAAAATTTATTTATTCGTGAGGCAGATCGGCTGGGAAAGAGGCAAGATTTTCTGGCGCTTTATAATCAGCTGCTGCATGTGCTTCATTATATTGACCAGGTTGAGCCTACGACAAAAATACGAGAAAAGATGAGCGCGATTGTTGTGATGATTGATCAAGTCAATAGCCATCCGCCAGCTTTTGAGCGAACGTTAGATAAAAAAATCAGGGATTTGAAGGATCTTATCCACTCTTACCCTGAGACGGTGACTAAAACACAAGAAAAAATCATAGAGCAAGCCCAAGTTCACTTGGAAGAATTTACTAAAATGGCATTAAATCTGGGACTGCAGAAAGATACTACTTCGTCTTCTATGCGGCACCACGATGATCAAGAAGTGCAAAAGAACATACGAAAAGCCACCGATGGCCTTCATGATAAACTTGTTCAAGAACAAGGTGCTATCTACCAATCATGGATTTCAAACAATGCCTTGGCTCGCCATTCAATGGCATTCGTTGCGCTTTTCACAATCGTTAGCTTATGTTGGTTGATGGTTGGTTTATCGCAGCTGTTTTCAGTTAGAAAGTAACTTGTTCTTTCTAACATCTTTTGTCTGTTTTTCTAAATAAAGCCATGGGCGCATTCAAGACATCTTTTGTGTTGAGAACACAAATAATATCGCCTGGCTTGAGGTCGTCGCTTTTATCCTGATGAATATAAAAAGCTTGTCGAGAGAATTGGGGATTAAAGTTGTATGTTTGAAACTTCACGCTACTTGATGGTGGATTTTTGACTGTTCTAATAACGGCAGATGTAAGGTAGCTCTCTCCCCTTAGCTCTTTACAAGCTTGATCAGCTTTTTGTCGGCAGGAAGGTTTTGTTTTTTTCTTTTGAGGGTTTGCCGGAGTCTCCGTGGTTTTTTTAGGCGCAAGAGTTGGCGGTGTGGGTTGTTTGCCCCTGGCCTTTTGGGATGTCCCGGCATGTCCATACTTGGATGTAGAGCCACCACGCTCACCAGTTTTATATTGCCTCAAAACTTCTTTTATACGGTTGCTTATATACTTTAAACGGGCCAAAAGTTCACTGGTAATGGCGTTTTTAATTTTGGGCGGTGTTTCTTGCTTTGTCTGCGCTGTATTGATTCTTTTTGAAACAGCCTCGATTCTTGGCAAAATCATCTCAAGTTCTTTTTGGGAGAGCTGCTCAATCCGTACCCTCAGTGTTTGTTTAGACATCACAAGGAGAAGGCCGATGGATTCAAGCAATGTTTCATGGCGTACTTTTTGATCTAATACCTCTAAATTTTCAAGTGCTTGAGAGCAGGTGCTTTGATTGGATGAGCGGGAGTGGGCAGGATTCGTTATTAAAAAAGTTGACACCAACACACCTATGATAGTGAAGCTTGTGTATGGTTTGCGCATTTCTCCCTCCATGAATATGCCTTAAGAGTATGTCAGCCTGATCATTGAACGCAACAGAAAATCATGACTTAAACAATTTCTTGCTGATGTCTGTGATTTTCCTTACCCTTGAGACTGAGTAAGAGGTTGCAGATGAACAAAAAAATAAAAATAGTAGAATGCTCTGAAGAAGGGGGCATTGACGATAAAACTTTAGGGGAATACAGAATTTTAGAAGGTTCCACGGGGCCAAAAGCCATTGATATTCGTACGCTGTATCGAGATACTGGCTTGTTCACCTTTGATCCAGGTTTTTTATCAACTGCAAGCTGTGAATCCGCCATTACTTTTATTGATGGTGAAAAAGGCGAACTGCTGTATCGAGGGTATGACATCAAAGATCTTGCTCGCAATTGTCGATTCATGGAGCTCGCTTATTTACTTTTGTTTGGCGAGCTGCCCAATGGCCTCGAAAACGATGAGTTTGTTGGCACCATAAGAAGCCATACGCTGCTCCATGAACAATTTAGAAATTTTTTTAGCGGATTTAGAGGCGGGATGCCCATCCGATGGCGATCATGGTAGCTGGTGTGGGTGCACTGTCAGCTTTTTATCATGATAGCCTCGATATGAATAATCCTGATCATAGACTTCGCTCATGCTATCGCTTGATTGCTAAAATTCCGACCATCTCTGCAATGGCTTATAAGTATTCAGTTGGTCAGCCGTTTGTTTATCCTCGTAATGATTTAGATTACACCTCAAATTTTATTCAAATGATGCTCTCTCTGCCGGCAGAGAAATATGAAATTGATCCCGTCATATCAAAAGCGCTGGATCAAATTTTTATTTTACATGCCGATCACGAACAAAATGCCTCTACGTCCACGGTCCGTTTGGCAGGATCAACAGGAGCAAATCCTTTTGCCTGTATTTCAGCGGGTATTTCAGCTTTGTGGGGCCCCTCCCATGGTGGGGCAAATGAAGCGGTTCTCCGTATGCTTGAAAAAATTTCTCGAAAAGAAAATATCCCAGATTTTGTAGAGCGCGTTAAGAGTAAGAAAGAACGCCTGATGGGATTTGGTCATCGGGTTTATAAAAGTTATGACCCGCGTGCAGAAGTTTTAAGAGAGAGCACGCACGAGATTTTGCACCATCTTGGCATTAAAGATCCTCTTCTTGATGTGGCGATGGAACTTGAAAGAATCGCCCTAGAAGATGATTATTTTATTGAACGTCAGCTCTATCCCAATGTTGATTTTTACTCTGGCATTATCTTGCGGGCGATGAATGTACCAACAAGTATGTTCACAGTATTTTTTTGTTTAGCCAGAACGGTGGGTTGGGTTGCGCAATGGCTTGAGATGATTGATGATTCTGATATGAGGATTGGGCGACCAAGGCAGTTGTACAAAGGTCCTGTGCAGCGTTCTTTTCTCAAGATCAATGATCGTTGACATTTCAAAACGCATTGCGTAGGAATGCTTTTATGAAAAAAGTTAAGCATTCGAAACTTTCAGCCAATGATAACATTGCTCCCAAGAACAAGAGTTGGACCAACGCGCTGTTATGGATTGGCGCGGCTGTATTTATTTTGGCCGGTATTTATTATTTAGCCTTGCCATCATCTTGGGTCCGTTTTGCAGCGTCTAGCTAAGTTTACGTTACTGACCGTTCAATGAATTTTTTGACTTGATTATCTTGGGCGAGATTGAGACTGATCCATTTACCCGATAAGTAGCGCCCCCCATAAATCAGTAAGTTCACTAAGCCAAAAAATGCGGTGATTTTCCAACTGACAGACAATGAGCAGGTGCTATATTGTACAATTAAGTAGGCGGGTATAATATGGCTGAAAACCAGACAGATAGGGCCGATGCTATCAGGATGAAAAGAGTATCTCCCCCAGCCGTTAGAACCCCAATAATAACCCAGACAAAACCATCAATCAGAAGGTAAAGCCAAATCCATGCCAGGCTTTGATGAATGGTTTTTTTCATGGTTATGAATTGTTCATAGCTTACGTTTTTAATGAACAGCTTTACCACGTCCTCAGGAAAAATAAAGGTTGGTATGGCAATAAGGGCCATAATAAAAATATGAATATAAAATGCAGAGAGTAGGGACTTTGGAATGAGTTTCTTTTTGCCTCTGCCGATAAAGTTTGAAATGACAGCTGTCATTGCCTTGCATAAACCCTCTGACATAAATTGAAACACTAAAAAAATACTTTGGCCAATGGCTAATATAATTGCGTGATCGTCACTTTCCCATGACACAATGACAAATAAAACAGTCCAAGCCATATATTCAATAAAATGAGCAGCGGCACTGGGTATCCCTAATTTAAGGCATCCTTTCATGAACTGTTTATTGTAGCGATAGGCATGGGTGGCAAACTGGAGTTTGTTTTTTTTCTGTAAAAAATAAAAGAAAAGAATCATCACGATGGTGGATTGAGCAATATTTGTTGCAATGGCACTGCCCCGTACCCCCATGCTTGGGATATATCCTTCTACACCAAAAATGAGAATAATGTCTAAAATAATATTGATCAGATCACCAATGATTGTAACGGTGGTGATGAGTGCAACATGACCTCGACCGATAAAAAAGGAAGATAAAGCCGCTGCTATACCTTGTAGAGGGAGGAACAAAATGAGGTTGTTGAAGTAGGGAAGGCCTTCGAGTCTAAAGCTTTTTGCTAACACGTGGGGGGCCATGAGGAGGCCGAGGGGAATTAGAAAGCAGCCGGCAATAATCGAGAACCAAATCATTTGCCAGACGGGAATGCCAATAAATTTATATTTCTTAAGGCCATTAAATTGACCCACGAATATTTCTGCAATACCGGCAATAGAGATCATGACCATTTGAAAGGCAGAAAAAAGCGTGCCAGCATTACAAGCACTGCTCATGGCAAGGGTAGAATAGCTGGTTAAAATCATGCGATCACAGAACAGCATGAACTGTGTTGAGAAAGCTACCAACATCAAGGGAAGAGAAATAACGAGTAGCTCGTTTAAACTCACATAGGGGTATGACGACAGTTGATTCGAGTGTTTGGAAGTCATAAGCTTCACATGCTAGCATTCTGACACTACATATTCATAGGTTTTCCTGCCAAATAAATTTGCTTTATAAGGCGCTGAAGGGTTTTTGTTTTTTTTATTTAAGAGCCATGATAAAAAGAGAGCTGAATTTTTTTATGATTAGAAAATGATTGATCTGTTCTTCCAAGCTCTTGATTCTTTTAATACGCTTTTGTGGGGGTATGTTGGCACGGCCTTCATTCTGCTTTCTGGCATCATCTTAAGTTTTAGATCCAGATGGTATCAAATCACAAATTTTCCACAAATTTTTAAGGAATTTGTTCTCTCTTTTACAAAAGTTGAACGGGAATTAGAGAAAAAAATTTCTTTAGATAGCCCGGGGGTTTCATCTTTACGTGCCTTTTTTGCCTCTATAGGTGGATGTATTGGTGTTGGAAATTTAGTGACTATTTCAATTGCTATTAAGATTGGAGGTCCGGGCGCGCTCCTCTGGATATGGGTTGTTGCGTTGTTGGGTATGATTATCAAGTATACAGAGGTGTATTTGGGCATTACCTACAGAGTGCAAAGGGGAAAAACTTATGAGGGTGGGCCCATGTATATTCTTAAAAAAGCTTTTCCAAAATTGGGCTTTTTGTCAAGCATAGTTGCTATCCTTATGGCGATCTATGGCGTTGAAATTTTTATGCTTTCTGTCATTAAACAAACCTTAACAACAAACTTTGATGTTTCAGGTCATTGGGTAACAGTGGGCCTTATCCTGGCCGTTTTCTGGGGTGTTTATGGTGGTGTTAATCGAATTGGCGCAATTAGTAGTGTTTTGATTCCCTGCTTTGTGGTGGTGTTTATGGCGATGACACTATGGATTCTCATTGGATCACTTGATCAAGTGCCTCATTTGCTTCAAACCATTTTCTACTCTGCTTTTAATGGTCATGCTGCTGTTGGCGGGTTTGCAGGCAGTAGCTTCCTAATGGTTTTAGCAAAAGGATTTTCAAGCGCCGCCTATTCGGGCGATGTCGGGATTGGATATGCCTCGATGATGCAAGCTGAAACACGTGATAAATCCCCAAAAAGACAGGCAAACTTAACGATTTTTGGTATTTTCTTGGATACTTTCATCGTTTGTACATGCACAGTTTTGCTGATTACATTGACAGGTGTTTGGACAGAAAACATACCAGGGGAGCAGATGGTTCAAGTTGCCTTGAGCCGGCATTTTCCTTTGATGGATTATTTTATGCCCGTGTTTTTGTTTGCTTTGGGTTATTCAACCTTGTTGCCATATCTTTGTGCGGGACTTAAATCTGCTGAATATGTTTTGCCTCAATACGGGCGACCTTTGTATTATGTGTATGCCCTTATTGCCTTTACATTCTTTTCTTTTTACGATGCATCTTATGCGCTGATTGTTATGAATGTTGCCGGAGGATTTTTGATGTTGATCAACATCCCAACCTTTTTGTATCTGCGCAAAGAAGTCTCTTATGATAAAGTAAAAAAAAGATAATATTATATTGAGTCAAAGATAGGAGTATCTTTTATTAATATTTTTAAGAAGAACCTAAAATCTCCATCACTTTTGACACTGGTCTTAGTTATAGGCTTGTCAAGGCTTTCAGACACTATTATTTTGCCTGCTTTGCCACAAATCAGTCTTGATTTTGGGGTGTCGGCAAATGTTGTGCAGCTTTCTTTATCGGTATATTTAACAGCGGTTTGTTTGGCATTTCTTGTTTGGGGATATTTGATTGATCAATTTGGTAGAAGGAGTGCTTTCATTGCCAGTTCAATTATTTTTCTGGGCGGCTCTCTTTTATGCTTCATTTCTTGGAGTTATGAGATCTTTTTTATTGGACGGTTTGTGCAAGGTATTGGATCAAGTGCGGCATCGGTTTTAGTGCAAACCTTAGCCCGGGACGTTTATCATGGCGAAAAACGCGCACGTGTCTATGCGACGATGGGGATGCTGGTTCCGCTTGTGCCGGCTTTGGGCCCTTTCTTTGGCGGGATCATTGATGAAGTTTTTCATTATTGATGAAGTTTTTCATTGGAGAGTGGTTTTTCTTTTCTCTTTTTTGTGTTCAGCTGCTTTCACAGTATTTTTTTATCTTCGCGTTGCAGAGACGCAAAACAAGAGCAGCAAACCAGCTGAAGTAAGGCTTAAAACCGTGATTCGTTTGCTTTCTAAAGATCTGAGTTTGTTGGGTTCTTTTTGCTTATGGGGTGTGTTCTTGCGGTGACGACGGTCAATGCTTCAGAGACAAGCTTTCTATTTATCCAACTGTTTGGTTTTAGCTCAGGACAGTTTGGCATTTTAGGAGCAGGTATTGCCTTGATGGCGGCTGTGGGAGGATTTCTCTCAAAGCGGATGCTTTCCCAAGGGGTGCAAAGTTTACTGATTATTCGCTGGGCGCTCAGAGGATGGGTGAGTGTTGCATTTTTTTACTTAATCATGGCGCTGCTAAAATTGACCAGTCCTGAAATTGGCTACTTTGGACTTGTCTCGAATGTAATTCTTATTAGCTTGATGGGGCTTTTGGGAGGGGTGATGGGCCCGAATGCAATATATGGTGTTTCCTATAAACACCCACAACAGGCAGGGACCGTTTCAGCTGTTTTCACACTCGGTTATTTTTTGGTGGGAAATATCGCATCGATTATCATTAGCTTGCTTCATAATGGAACGCAATATGCGCTGCCGATTGTACATTGCTTGATTGTTGTAAGTGCAGTTCTTTTTTATGCTTTTTTTCTGAAATCGAAAAAGAGTGGTGCCGCCGGAGAGAATTGAACTCTCGACCTCACCCTTACCAAGGGTGCGCTCTACCACTGAGCCACGGCGGCTAAGACGCTGAGACACTGCCACATATTAGCGTGCTAATCAAGAATTAAACTTATGAATGGGAAATAAAATGGCGGAGAGAGTGGGATTCGAACCCACGAAGGGCTTTCACCCTTGCCGGTTTTCAAGACCGGTGCATTCAACCGCTCTGCCATCTCTCCGACAAAAATGTTATGCCTTTTTCAAAGCATTCCGTCAAGATAATCAACGCTTTTGTCTGAGCATTTTATGTTTTTTGTGCTCAGGGCATTGGTTTTTTATCCGCAAGCATGGTTAAAACCAATCAATTTTGTTAGAGTAAAAGCTGTTATTTACCAAAGGGAGACAATGGAGACGTTCAAGCCACAAGATTTTTTAAAGCAGTATACTCACAGTCAAGAAACTTATTACTGTTATGACCTTCAATCGATTGCGCAGTTTTTTGGGCAGGATATAGCTAACATTCCTTATTGCATCCGCGTGTTAATGGAGAATGTCGTCAGGAATAGCCATGGAGCCCCACAAAGGCTTCAAGCGCTTGAAAAGTTGATTTGTTCTCAAAATGGCAAAGATGATATTCCCTTTTTTCCAAGCCGAATTTTAATGCAAGACTTTACCGGAGTGCCCGCCATTGTTGATCTAGCTACTCTGCGGGATGCTGTTTTTGATCGGGGATTGGAGCCAGAGATGATTAACCCAGGCATTAATGTTGACCTGGTGATTGATCATTCAATCATCGTGGATTCATATGGTCAGGACATATCTTTTTCTGAAAATAAGAAGAATGAATACCAACGCAACAAAGAGCGGTATCAATTTTTAAAGTGGGGGCAGAAAGCGTTTAAAAACTTTCGTGTTGTTCCACCCGGGGCCGGTATTTGCCATCAGGTAAATTTGGAATATTTAGCGTCTGTGGTAACGACGGAACAGACCGGGGGGAAAAATATCTCATATCCGGACACGCTTGTGGGAACAGATAGTCATACAACGATGATCAACGCGCTGGGTGTTTTAGGCTGGGGCGTTGGCGGTATTGAGGCCGAAGCTGCCATGTTGGGTCAACCTTATTCTATGCGGATCCCTGAGGTGGTCGGTGTTAAGCTGAATGGCAGCCTCCAGCCTGGTGTGACAGCGACAGATTTGGTTTTAACGATCACCCAGATTCTGAGGAAATTTAATGTTGTTGGTAAGTTTGTTGAATTTTATGGATCTGGATTAGACTGCTTGACGTTGGCGGACAGGGCAACGATTGCGAACATGGCACCTGAATATGGTGCGACTTGTGGGTTTTTCCCAGTTGATCAACTAACCCTAGACTATCTGAGATTAACGGGACGTGATGAAGCGCATGTTCAATTTGTTGAAGAACACTGCCGCAACCAAAGCTTGCTATGGTCTACTGAAAATCCTGAACCCACTTATTTTCACAATTTGTGTATTGAGTTAGGGGACGTTGAAACAAGTTTGGCCGGGCCACGGCGTCCACAAGAGAGATTGAGCTTGTCTGAGGTGGGGAAAAGCTTTCAAGAAATTATCACCAAGGAAAAGAAGAAAAAGTCTCAGGGAACGTGTCTGGCAAATGGTTCTGTTGTTATTGCTGCAATTACTAGCTGCACCAATACATCCAATCCAGCTGCGATGATTGGGGCGGGGTTGGTTGCGCAAAACGCCCGTAAGCTTGGTTTAAAAGTAAGCCATGGGTTAAAACATCTTTGGCACCAGGCTCGCAAGTTGTGACGGATTATTTAGCCCGGGCTGGATTGCAACAAAGTCTGGATGAGCTTGGATTTAATTTAGTGGGATATGGGTGTACTACATGCATTGGAAATGCGGGTCCCCTTGCTCCTGAAATTGAGGATGAAATTAAGCAGCAAGAGTTAACGGTTGCTTCTGTTCTTTCGGGAAACCGAAACTTTGGAGGACGTATCAGCCCTTTGACGCAAATGAATTACTTGGCATCTCCAATGTTGGTGGTTGTGTATGCAGTGGTTGGAACCGTTAATATTGATTTGACCTGTCAAGCAGTTGGCTGTGATGCGTCTGGCAATGCTGTTTATTTAAAGGATCTATGGCCTACACCAGAGGAAATCCAAAAATGTATGGAAAGGGCTGTATGCTCCCGGTTTTATCAAGAAAGATATCAGAAAATCTTCAAGGGAGATGCGCAGTGGGATTCATTAGATGTAGGGAGCTCGGATCAATATTCCTGGGATGAGGGCAGTACCTATGTAAAAAAATCCCCGTATTTTGATCTGCAAAAAAATAAAGGCCAAAAATTATCAGACATTGTGCATGCACGTGCTCTGGTTGTTTTGGGGGATAGTGTTACGACCGATCATATTTCTCCGGCGGGAGTTATTCAGCTGGATAGTCCCGCCGGGCTTTATTTGCAGAAAAAAGGTGTTTTGCCTGAGGACTTTAATTCATATGGTGCGCGGCGCGGCAATCATGAAGTAATGATGTGGGGCACATTTGCCAACATTAGAATTCGAAATGAAATGCTGCTAGGCACAATTGGGGGCTATACGTATGGTCCAGACAATGTGTCCGAAGTGATGCCTATTTATGATGCGGCGATAATGTATATCAAAAAGGATATTCCTTTAATTGTGATTGCAGGCAAAGAGTATGGCACAGGTTCTTCAAGGGATTGGGCTGCTAAAGGTCCTGCTCTTTTAGGCGTTAAAGCTATTGTTGCCGAGAGCTTTGAGCGCATCCACAGGTCTAATCTAATTGGGATGGGGGTTTGGCCGTTGGCTTTTCCTGCGGGGGTGACGCGTCAGTCACTCGCCATTACGGGCCAGGAGCATTTTGATATTGAGGGGATGGAAAAACTTACGGTGGGCCGCCAATTGATTTTACGGATTTGTTGTCAAGATGGCGCTGTGGTTGAGCAGCCGGTCATATGTCGGATCGACACCCAAGAAGAGCTTGATTACTATTGCTCTGGGGGCATATTACCTTTTGTTTTAACGCAAATGATGGATCAAGCTTCCAACTCCTAAATATTTTAAAGCTTTAGGACAAATTTTTTCAATTTTTGAAGAATCAGGTCTTGCAATGTGAAGAGACGTTGGCTATATAGGTATCACTTACTGTTGATTGAAAAAGTTAAGAAGGGAAAAGGTAGGTTAAAGTTTCAGTTAATTCTGGATTTTAACAAACTTTAAAGATGTACACATAATTGTGTGACATCCGTCAATTTTAGTTTTTTGGAGATAGGAGAAAATCTTCTTGGTTATCAAGATAGATGAACTTGAGAGTTTGATCCTGGCTCAGAACGAACGCTGGCGGCACGCCTAACACATGCAAGTCGAACGAAGCTCAAGAGCTTGCTCTTGATGACTTAGTGGCAAACGGGTGAGTAACACGTGGGAATCTACCTATTGGTGGGGGATAACTTTTGGAAACAAAAGCTAATACCGCATAAGCCCTTCGGGGGAAAGATTTATCGCCAATAGATGAGCCCGCGCTAGATTAGGTTGTTGGTAGGGTAATGGCCTACCAAGCCTTTGATCTATAGCTGGTCTGAGAGGATGATCAGCCACACTGGGACTGAGATACGGCCCAGACTCCTACGGGAGGCAGCAGTGAGGAATATTGGACAATGGGGGAAACCCTGATCCAGCGATGCCGCGTGAGTGAAGAAGGCCTTAGGGTTGTAAAACTCTTTCAATCGGGAAGATGATGACGGTACCGATAGAAGAAGCACCGGCTAACTCCGTGCCAGCAGCCGCGGTAATACGGAGGGTGCTAGCGTTGTTCGGAATTACTGGGCGTAAAGCGTGCGTAGGCGGCCCATTAAGTCAGACGTGAAAGCCCCGAGCTCAACTTGGGAATTGCGTTTGATACTGGTGGGCTAGAGTTCTAGAGAGGTAAGTGGAATTCCTAGTGTAGAGGTGAAATTCGTAGATATTAGGAGGAACACCAGAGGCGAAGGCGGCTTACTGGCTAGACACTGACGCTGAGGTACGAAAGCGTGGGGAGCAAACAGGATTAGATACCCTGGTAGTCCACGCCGTAAACGATGAGTGCTAGATGTCGGGCTCTATGAGTTCGGTATCGCAGCTAACGCATTAAGCACTCCGCCTGGGGAGTACGGTCGCAAGATTAAAACTCAAAGGAATTGACGGGGGCCCGCACAAGCGGTGGAGCATGTGGTTTAATTCGACGCAACGCGCAGAACCTTACCAACCCTTGACATGGAGGTCGCGGCCTAAGAGATTAGGCTTTCAGTTCGGCTGGACCTCACACAGGTGCTGCATGGCTGTCGTCAGCTCGTGTCGTGAGATGTTGGGTTAAGTCCCGCAACGAGCGCAACCCTTGTCTTTAGTTGCCAACAGGTAATGCTGGGAACTCTAAAGAGACCGCCAGTGATAAGCTGGAGGAAGGTAGGGATGACGTCAAGTCCTCATGGCCCTTACGGGTTGGGCTACACACGTGCTACAATGGTGGTGACAATGGGCAGCAAAGGGGCGACCTGGAGCTAATCTCATAAAAACCATCTCAGTTCGGATTGTTCTCTGCAACTCGAGAGCATGAAGTTGGAATCGCTAGTAATCGCAGATCAGCATGCTGCGGTGAATACGTTCCCGGGCCTTGTACACACCGCCCGTCACGCCACGGGAGTTGGTTTTACCTTAAGCTGGTGCGCTAACCTTTTTGGAGGCAGCCAACCACGGTAAGATTAGCGACTGGGGTGAAGTCGTAACAAGGTAGCCGTAGGGGAACCTGCGGCTGGATCACCTCCTTTCTAAGGATGTTACTGCTAGCAACTTGTTGTCAGTATAAAAATGGATCTCTGATCTATGTAACTCCATAAAATATATTTGCAGGTAACGCTATTTATAGCTTTTTACTCTTAAGGCCTGCAAACCTTCTATCCCTAAACTACCTTTTCCCTTCTTGACTTTTTAAGATTAACACACCCTCTTTAAATCAAGACTTATCTCAAAATTTCCACCATAAGATTAAAATAATCATTTCTACTAATTGTATTTGGTTATCTAAGCAGCGTACTTTATTAGAATATTTTTTGGAGAATGGCATGATGTCGGCGCGTGTTTTTTTATTTTTAATTCTCGTGATCTTGGGCGCACCCCTTTCAGCGGTGCTTGATGTTGAGGATATTGAAAAAAGAATTGTCTATAAATTTGCCAATCAACAGCATATAGAAACTTCGTTTCAGGTGGGAACGGGAGGTTTTAAAAAACTCGAGAGTCTCGGGGATGCTGTTTTGTATAAGGTGCTAACGGAATTTTTCTACGATAAAGCAAAAGGTGCTGCTGAAATACACGACCAAAGAGAATCCTATAAAAACAATATTTTTCTGGCCAAGGCGTATAAACGCTTTGGGCTAGATGCACCCCTGATGACAGTATGGAAAGCGGGTGAAAAAGATAATGTGGATCAAAACTATGCAGCTGCGATGGAGGCTGTCATTGGGGCGATTCATCTAGATGGCGGCGATGGAAAAAGCAAGAAATTCATTTTAAATAGACTTGCCGGCCAGAAAATTTCTTCTCTTTTAAAGATTGAAAAGACATCCGTAAAAAAGAAGTCTGCAAAAAGAGGCGCGACTGCTCAGAAAAAAGAGAGCAATCCTAACCCCTCTAAAAAAAGCAAGAGAGGAAATCACCGCCAAAAATTACATGCCCTTAAAAAATCACAAAATCTTCAAATATATCAATTTGCTGCAACCGATGATCCGCAGGCTTTTGCATTAAGCTTACGCGTACGTTGTCCAGATTCCAAAGGATGTTATGACAAGGAAATTTATCGTATTGAAGCAAAAGATTTGGTGAGTGCCAAGCCTTTGCTTGCCCAGTGGGCTCTTGATAACATTGATCAATTGAAAAGGCCTGTCTGATTTTGTGGGTTGTTTTACAAAGAGAAACTTAGAAATTTTTCTAATCTAGGATCCTGAACAGCAAGAACACCTCTAATATGCGACATTGGTTGAACGCGATACTGCTGCGTGGGGCAGAAGGCTTGTAGCATGCTGGCCTTGGAGAGCGATCGTTAACAAACAAGTATCTTAGATACTATTATACTGTTTTTATATTAGTATAAAAAATAAAAAGGGGGTTTTATGCGCCGGGGGATATGGTGGGGGACGCGTGCTTTGTGCAATAAATGAGCGCGTTTAAAAATGTAAATAGATGAAATTTTGGGCGCCCCTGTATCATATATTGACGCGTGGAGGTCAGGTGTGTTTGCCAATGTATGGTATTAATGTCCAGACTCAAGAAACTTTCAGTGAACGACGGGCGGACGAGTATGCTAAACATTATGCAGGACCAAACCATAAGGGAGAATATCACTCTCTTAAAAATTTTACGGAGAGGGGAGCGAGAGCCCAGTTGCTGTTGCCTTTTTGAATCGGCTTGTTCTCAAAAAAGAAGGGAAGCGTAAGATTTATGCTATGTTCTATGATGATATTTACGTGGTGATGTTTACTCGAAAATAGATTTTAGATACTGGCTGTGGGGGGCATGATTCCGATTTCCTCATCCCCTCGGGCACGGAATGGCACAATCTTATTGAAAAATCAAAAGAGGGGCCAATTTAATTTTCTTTGCTTTTGGTAAAAGATTAAAACTTAGTATTGGTTATCAAAGAATACAACTTCTTCTTTCCCGCCCTAAGGAGTGGATGGTCGGGGCGAGGGGGGATCCCCAATCCCAGCCCACAAAACCAGTTTCAGTTTGTAACGTTTAGAATCTAGTTGATGTGGTATCGCCTGCTTGCTCTCTTAGATTCTCGTTGGTGTCATCATCTTTATTTTTTTTATCTTCTTCATTAGAATCAGAGTTCTCTGTGTTCCCTGTATTTGTGTTATTGATCTCTTCAGGACCGAAACTATCAAAAGAATTATCGCCCTCTTCAGAACTGAAACTATCAAAAGAGCCAGTATCATCCTCAGGACCGAAACTATCACCAAAGCTATCATCAGATGGGATCGCACTGTCAACAACATTCAGAGCTTCTGCTGCAGGGGGAAGATTCGTATTGTTCGTTCTACCTCCACCATTGCTGCCACCCGTTTCTGGCGCGGGGAAAGTGGTTGAAGATATACCGCCGGGCCATAATGATATTTCTGATAGATTGGCATCATCAAATGTCTTTTGAAGGAGGATAGGGGGTTGATCGACGGAGCTGAAGTCAACTCTTTTAATTGCATCAGGGGCAACAGGCCCCTCTAAAGTGAGGTCTGAATTTGCAAAAAATACGCCGGGACTAGTGTAATTATTAAGATTAACTGTAATGCTGAAATCGTTTGACGTGAAAATTTCATAATCATTTACCAGAGGGTGAGCAACGTTATATCCAACCATCAGTGAATGATATTGACCTGTTGAGAAGTGAGTAAAATCACTTGTCATTGCAGATGAAAAGTTTAAAAAAGCAGGATTCGTGAAAGTGATTCTGTTTGTGAAGGGATCACCATTGACAAGCGATCCATCGGTTGTGTCAGAGATGATTAACCACAATCCCCCCTGGATCGCCGGCCCCGAATATTCAACATCACCAGAAAAAGTGATGCGGGGGGCAAACACAGCCAACACGTTTTGGGCCCATTCAACAGAGCTTCCTTGTTTGAAAGTCACACCAGATTGGGCAAGTGTGCTTTGAGCGGCTTGGGCTGAAGTACTTAAAAATGTACTGATGTAGACATCATTGTTTGCGAGTTGAGCATTTAACCAGCCGTCTGTAATTTGATTGATGCCATTATCTTGTTGATTTGCAGTTCCCGGATCTCCATCAATAATTTCAATGATAGCTGGGTCAAACAGAAGAGAGGCATTTTTGGCATCAATGTTGACGTCTTCAACGCCTGATAAATCCCCCGTTCCAGAGAAGTCAATCCAACCATTACCCAGAGTCACGTCAGCGTTGCCAAAGGTTGATTGCACGCTGGATAACCAATTAACGCGTCCAGAACGGCTGTTTTCGGACTTTACATTAATGGTCAGATCATCCCCAACATTTAACGTTTGGGTGTACAGGTGATCACGCGGGTTTTAATACTGGTTCAGTCTTTGATAAGTAGGTTTGACCCCCACAAATAATTGCCCTGCGGTGTGATCAGCAGAAAGGTCAAACGTTCCTGTATTAAGGTTGACTTCATCTCCTAAAATAATGGCTTTACCGGCGGCAGCATCCGTGCCCCCTTTTAAGTGGATATCATTGTTCACATTAACTTGGCCGCCATTGGGCGCCCCAATCAACCAAACGTCCCCTGCAGCATTTTGTTCAATCTGCTGGGCATCCGCATTTGTATGAACGGGGTTCATGGCGGTAAAGCCCTCGGAAACCTGCTCGGCGGTTAAAGCATGGGCACCTTGCTTGCTATTCTTGGCTAAAATTGACCGAATGGTGACATCGTTTTGAACTTTCTGATCTTTAATTGTTTGAGCAGTCTTGCCTTCAAGGCGTAGTTGAAAGCGATCATCAAAGAAGCTGATATCCAGCGCATCGTCTCTGTTAGAAACAGGCGAGGCCAATCCAATGATGGCACCCATTTGATCAATGCCGGGAGCAATAAAGGCCAAGCCCGCTCCAGAGAACGTAAAGTCGCCGGTGATTTTGATGCATTTGGCATCAGGATTATCAGCAAATTGTAATTGACCCCCTGACGTAAAGTTGCCTGGGTTTTTTAGAGTATAAGTTGAGGCAACAAATTTACCTTGGTTCCCCATATCAATGTGCGCCCCTTTTGTGACCACGATACCACCCGAGTTAACCAGAAAAACATTTCCCTGATTGGCTGATAATGTTCCAGCAAGGGTGCTTGGCGCACCGCCCGTTACATTGTGCACCGTTGTGTGCGCGCTAGAGGCATGATTGTGATGAACGTGATGGTTCGCCGCAATGTTAAAGGAGTTCCAATTGATTAACGTATTTTGTTGATTCGGCGTGATGGTCATTTTTTGACCTTGCGTCGTAATGGCAGCTTGGCCCGAGATAACCGTTGGCTGTTGTGGCAAAGATGCTGCTGCTATCGCTGATTGTGACACATCTGTTTTTAGAACTGTGGTTGGGGCTGCAGGTATGCTCTTTGTTTGAACGGTTTGGTCGGCGTAGGCGCCTGTTACGGCTCCTAATATGCCCCACGTTAAAGCGATTGTTTTTTTCATAATACTCTCCCCTTAGATTCCTTATATTTTTGTGTTGTAGGTTAAGCCAAAGTATGTTTTTTTGGCAAACTTCGTGGTGCCGATGGTATGTCTGAAGGGGAAGCCTTGTTCAACGAAGATATTAAATCTATCGATCAATTGATGGCGTATACCGACAGTTCCGCAAGATAGTTTTCTTAATTTTTTCTCAGTGGCGGATGGCTGTCTTAACCATGTTTGCCCGTGGCTCAACGATCCATAGATAGTAAGGTTGGCCCAATCCACATCACCAAGGTCGCGACCCACAACATAGCCTAATTCAAGATTGCCTTCATACCCACCATCCCCTGAGTAGGACGCATTGGGATGGCTGAGATCAAGGGGGTAGCCCCCAAGAACCAACCGACCATTTTGAACCGCTTTTTTGGTGTTGTATTGTGCTTTCATGCTGAATTTTGCATAGAAATTATCAGGCAATTGCTGTTGACGCATGAATGTCATGAATACGCTGCTGGCATCAATATGGCTTTGATCGCCAGCCGTTTTAACGCCCCGTGTGCCGGTGCCTTTTAAACCCCAATCGTAGCCAAAGTCTAAAAAGTTAACGCCTAAGTACTGGTCTGAAAAATCATACCGAATGGCAGCCGTTATAAAACGACGACGATTTTTGGTGGTTTGGTTAGTGGCTTTCTGCGCGTTTTTCTGATTTTCCATGTTATATTTCAATCGAACGATCACTTCATCATAGCGCTGGAGTAGTAGTGGATAATTAAACCCAAAGGCCAACTGATCAAATTTATTCCGCGCTTGAAGAGAGCTATAACGCCGTGTTGGATGTGTTTTAATAGTTGCAGCTGTAGTTGTGAAATTTAAGTCATCTATGCCTGTGGGGGTTTCGTTATCCAAGAAGAATAAGGCCAGTCCTGCTTGACGCGGACCCCAGTTCACACCCCAGGTTGTTCTTTCGTTTAATCCAAATCCATTTTTCAGGGTTAAATCAGAGGTGAATATCCAAGGGGCAATTTCATGGGATACGCGATTATGCACCCCCATGGAAACAGATCCTAAATCTTCTTCAAGCTGAACTTCAAGGGTAATGGGTTCGCCCGGCTTTTTAGGAGGAACAAGTGTTGTTGTTGTTTTAACTCCATGGGTGCGGGTCATCCTTAAGATTTGCTCTTCGTATATAGACCGGGTTAATAGAGGTGTATCTTTAAGGGTTTGGGACACTTCTCTAAATTTATCACTGGCAAGATCTGTCCGGCCTTTAAAAACCACCCGGCCAATTTTTGCATGCAAAACGTTCACCTGAATTTTCCCCTGATCAACTTTTTGGGGTGGGATCACAATGCGGCTAAAGATAAAGCCGTTGTTGCGTAAAGCGGCTGTTAGATCTTGTTTAAGTTGGCCCATGCGACCCATGGACATTTTTTGACCCACATATTTATCAAAGACAGATTGGAATATTTTATTATCCAGGGCCTTGTCTTGGACATTAATATTCTTAACCACAAAAGCTTTGTCTTTATCATTGGGTAGAAGCGACTTTAAAGTTTTCTCAAACCCCCCTTCAGAGGCTTCTTTTTCTCGCTTGAGAGGGGTTTTAGGCTGAGAAGGGGTCTTAGACTTTCATAGGTAAGACCAGCATTAAAACTTGAAGGCCCGGCGGAAAGTAAGGTTGTTGATGCTAAAAATAACGTTGCACAAAGAATGGGATTTTTTTTCATGAAGCCTACCTGTTTAAAAATAAATTTTGAATATTAAAACACTCTGATTTAGACGTGTCTAGAACAAAAACTTTTTGCTATCAAATGGGTCTTTTTAAGCAGAGGGCCTAAAAAGGTGAGGAATCTTAAATTTTAAAATGGTGAGTTAGCGTACATATAGAGAGAAATGGTCGGGGCGAGAGGATTCGAACCTCCGACCTCCTGGACCCAAACCAGGCGCGCTACCAGGCTGCGCTACGCCCCGAAACCATGCAGTCTTTCTATAAGAAAATGACGAGACTTACAAGAAGAAAAAGAAGAACAGTTTTCTGCAGTTGTCAAGGGGCATGCAAAACTTAAGAATGTCTAAAGTAGCTATGAACTGGAAACCATTCAAAAAAAACAAATAAGCGCTTGCAATGTTGAATTTCCTTAGTTATAACTCCACAAGAATTTAGTTTATTGAAAAGTAAGTGTGATGGAAGATCAAATTATTAGAATCCGACTTAAGGCTTTTGACAGCCGCGTGTTAGATCAATCGACAAAAGAAATTGTACATACAGCTAAGCGCACAGGTGGTGTCGTTCGTGGCCCTATACCGTTGCCGACACGCATTAGCAAGTTTACTGTTAATAGATCTCCCCACATTGACAAAAAGTCTCGTGAGCAATTTGAGATGCGGACACACAAACGCATGATTGATATCGTTGAGTGGACACCGCAAACAGTAGATGCCCTGATGAAGCTTGAGCTTGCTTCTGGTGTGGACATCGAGATTAAACTTTAGTGGTGATGAAAATGAGAACAGGATTACTCGCAAAAAAGCTTGGCATGACTCAAATCTTCACTGAAAACGGTGAAATGATTCCTGTAACAATGCTGCATGTTTCTAGCCGCGTGCTTGGAACTGCTTCTGTTGAAAAAAATGGCTACACATCTGTTCAAGTTGGCTTTGGCTCTAAGAAAGCTTCTCGGGTTAATAAGCCTCTTAAAGGGTGGTATGCAAAAATCAAACAAGAGCCGTGTGAGAAAGTTGCTGAATTCCGGGTTGATGCGGATGGTCACCTAGAGGTGGGCGCTGAATTGAAGCCGAGCCACTTTGAAGATGGACAATTTGTTGATGTATGCGCAACTTCTATTGGTAAAGGTTTTGCCGGTGCGATGAAGCGTTGGAATTTTTCTGGTTTGCGTGCGAGCCATGGTGTTTCGATTGCGCACCGTTCACACGGGTCGACAGGTCAGTGTCAAGACCCAGGTAAGGTTTTTAAAGGTAAGAAAATGGCGGGCCGATTGGGCGCTGAGCGTGTGACAATTCAAAGTTTGCGCGTTGTGAAGTCCGATGATGAAGCTGGCATTCTCTTTGTTAAAGGGGCCGTTCCTGGTCATAAAGGGGCGATCGTTCGGGTGAGCGATGCCATCAAAAAAGTTAGTGCAGCTAAGAAGGTATCGTAATGTCAGTTGTTGCAAAAGTATCTGAAACGCAAAAAATCGCTCCCAAAGACATCAAGGCTGGAGTTTTTGATCTTGCGGCTAAGAAAATAGATGATGTTACCCTGTCAGGATCTGTTTTTGGTCTTGAGTTAAGAGAAGATATTCTTCAGCGTGTTGTGCGCTGGCAGCTTGCCAAAAGACGTTCTGGTAATCACCAAACAAGAACAATCTCAATGGTTCAAGGATCAACACGTAAGCCCTTCCGTCAAAAAGGAACGGGTCGTGCACGTCAAGGAACTGTGCGAGCGCCTCAACATCGTGGTGGTGCTGTTGTTTTTGGTCCTGTGACACGGGATCATGGTCATGACCTTCCAAAGAAGGTGAGACGGTTAGGTTTGGCGGTTGCGCTCTCAGAGAAGCTGCGTCAGAAAAAGTTAAAAATTGTTGATTCTTTGGCTTTGAAAGATTGTAAAACCAAAACGCTACAAGACGTTTTGAGTGCTCACAAGATTAAATCAGCCCTGTTTGTTGGTGGAAATGCAATGCAACAAAACTTTGCGCGGGCCTCATCAAATCTTTTTGACCTTGAGGTTTTGCCTGTTGAGGGGTTGAATGTTTACAGCATCCTGAAACGGGATGAGATTATTATAACTAAAGAAGCTGTTGACTTGATCACAGCACGAATTTTGAACGCTAAGTAAGGAATAGTGATGAGAGATTTTACGTTAAAACATAGACTCTCTGACGAAAAGAAATTTGATATTCTTTTGCGTCCTTTGGTGACTGAAAAAACAACGCAACAAGCGGCCTTTAACCAGTATGCCTTTGTTGTTGCGCGGGATTCTAACAAAGGACAAATCAAGAAAGCAGTTGAAAAAGCTTTTGGTGTCACCGTTGAAAAAATAAACACGGTGTTGCAAAAAGGAAAAACCAAAAAGTTCCGAGGTCGTAAGGCCTTTCGTTCTGATTTCAAGAAGGCGTATGTCACGCTTAAATCAGGCCAAACAATTGATATGACGGCAGGTAATTAAGATGGCGCTAAAAAAATATAATCCAGTTACTCCTTCTACCCGTCAGCTGGTTACTGTTGATCGCTCTGACTTATGGTCAGGTCGTCCTCATAAGCCTTTGATTGAAGGCTTGCGTAAGTCAGGTGGGCGTAATAACCGTGGACGGATGACTGTTCGTCATCGTGGTGGCGGACATAAAAAGCTTTATCGTGTTGTCGACTTTAAGAGGCACACAACGCTAACTGAAGGTACGGTTGAAAGAATTGAGTATGATCCTAACCGGACAGCTCACATTGCGTTGATTGATTATGGTAACGATGTAAAATCTTATATTATTGCACCGCAGCGATTGGCTGCTGGTGATAAAATCATCGCCAGTGAAGATGCTGATATTAAAGTCGGAAATGCGCTACCTTTAAGCCGGATTCCAATCGGTACCATCATTCACAATATTGAGATGAAGCCTCTTAAGGGTGCGCAAATAGCGCGTTCTGCAGGTACATATGCTCAGTATGTCGGTCGTGACCTAGGCAAAGCCTTGCTTCGATTGAGCTCTGGGGAATTACGAATGGTTCCGCTTAAGTGTTGGGCTGTTGTTGGAGCTGTTTCTAACTCAGATCATAAAAACACGAACTTGGGTAAAGCAGGCCGTTCCCGTTGGCTAGGTCGTCGCCCGCATGTTCGTGGTGTTGCGATGAACCCTGTAGATCATCCACATGGTGGTGGTGAGGGTCGGACATCTGGTGGTCGTCACCCTGTAACACCTTGGGGTAAGTCAACCAAGGGTAAGAAAACAAGAAATAAGAAAAAATCGTCAACTAAGATGATTGTTTCACGTAGTAAATCAAGGAGATAAAATTGTCCCGTTCTGTTTGGAAAGGCCCTTTTGTTGATCACTACCTGCTAAAGAAGGCAGAAAAAGTCAGAGACTCTGGTCGTAATGATGTGATCAAAACATGGTCGCGTCGCTCAACCATTTTGCCCAACTTTGTTGGTTTGACTTTTGGTGTTCACAACGGTAAAAAATTTATCCCCGTTCTTGTGACTGAAAACATGATTGGTCACAAATTTGGTGAATTTTCTGCAACGCGTACCTATCACGGGCACGGCGTTGATAAAAAAGCGAAAAGAGGTTAATGAATATGGCGCTTTCCTCAAAACAAGTTTTAGCAGTAAACAAAATGATACGGTCTTCGTCTCGTAAGTTAAATTTGGTTGCTGCCCAAATACGTGGTTTGCCAGTACACAAAGCGATTCAACTGCTGGAGCTTTCTCCTAAGGGTGTTGCGAAAGATGTACGTAAAACACTTTTGTCTGCGATTGCCAATGCAGAAAACAATCACAACTTGGACATTGATTCTCTGAAGGTGGTTGAGTCGTCTGTAGGTAAAGCTATGGTTATGAAGCGCTTTATGCCAAGAGCGCGGGGTCGTGCATCGCCCATCCTCAAGCCTTTTAGTCGCTTGAGAATTGTTGTTGAAGAATGCGCTGAAAATGGAGAGGTGGCCTAATGGGACAGAAAGTTAATCCAATCGGTCTTCGCCTTGGTTATACGAAATCGTGGGATTCTATTTGGTTTGCTGGTAAAGATTATGCTCAGCAGCTTAAGCAAGATCTAATGATTAGAAAGTATATCTTTAAAAACTATAAATCTGCTCAAGTTTGTCGGGTTGTTGTTGAGCGCCCTGCTAAAAAGCCGAATATTTCTATTTATGCGGGTCGTCCAGGTATTTTGATCGGAAAAAAAGGCGCTGACATTGATGCGCTTAAAAAGAATCTAGAAAAACTGATTGGTACTGACGTTGCCTTGAACATTCAAGAAGAGCGCAAGCCTGATATTAACGCAAAGCTTGCCGCTGAAAACATTGCAGGTCAGCTTGAGCGACGGGTTTCGTTCCGTCGGGCGATGAAAAAAATTGTTCAATCTGCTTTGAGATCGGGTGCTGAAGGGATTCGTGTCAATGTGGCGGGGCGTCTTGGTGGCGCTGAGATCGCTCGGATGGAGTGGTATCGTGAAGGGCGCGTTCCTTTGCATACCCTCAGAGCTGATATTGATTATGGTACTGCATCAGCGCACACAACCTATGGGGTTTGTGGTGTAAAGGTGTGGATTTATAAAGGTGAAAGCCAATTGGCGACAACACCAAGTGAAACACAAAAACAGTCGTAAGTTGTAAGGTATTAAGATTTAGGTTTAGATATGCTGAGTCCTAAAAAAACAAAATTTAGAAAAGCCTTTAAAGGCCGTATCCATGGTGAAGCTAAAGGTGGGTTTGATCTTTCTTTTGGCCAGTTTGGGCTGAAGGCTATCACCCCCGAGCGTATTACGGCACGCCAAATAGAGGCATGTCGTCGTGCTATTAACCGGCATCTAAAGCGTGCAGGGCGTGTTTGGATTACGATATTCCCAGATCTTCCTGTGACGCAAAAACCTGCTGAGGTTCGTCAAGGTAAAGGTAAAGGGTCTGTTGAATATTGGGCAGCACGTGTGCACCCAGGTCGTATTTTGTTTGAAATTGACGGCGTGAGCGAAGAGCTTGCCCGTGAAGCATTTGATCTTGCGGCACAAAAGTTGCCCATTAAATGCAAATTTGTTAAGCGTTTTGTATAAGTTAGGTCTTGAATTATGTTGATGAAAGAAATATCTAAGTTAAGCGAGAGCGATATTAAAAAACTGATTCTTAAGAAAAAAGAAGAGTTGTTTAAGTTGCGCTTTCAAAAAGCTGGTGGACATGTAACGAATACAAGTCGTTTTCGCGAGATCAGAAAAGAAGTGGCTAGAGCACAATTGGCTTTGGGCCGGATCAATTCTAAAAGTTAAGGTTAGAAATGCCAAAAAGAGTTTTATCAGGTGTTGTTGTAAGTGATAAGTGTGACAAAACGCTAACTGTTAAGGTTACAAGACGTTTTATGCACCCTCTTTACAAAAAGTATATTACGCGGTCCAAGAAGTATGCGGTTCATGATCCGTTGAACGCAGGTAAGGTCGGTGACCACGTGCAGATAATTGAAAGTAAGCCAATCTCCAAGTCTAAGACCTGGAGCGTTTTGGCTGATAACTCTTAGTAAGGTGCTGTAATGGTTCAAATGCAAACAAGGCTTCAGGTTGCTGATAACTCAGGTGCCAAGTCTGTACAGTGTATCAAGGTTTTAGGTGGATCTCACCACATGGAAGCTGGTATTGGCGACGTGATCGTTGTCTCGGTTAAGGAAGCAATCCACCGCTCCAAGGTGAAAAAGGGATCCATTCACAAAGCTGTGATTGTTCGCACATGCGTTGGTGTGCGTCGCCCCGATGGTAGCCAAATCACTTTTGATTCAAACGCAGCTGTCTTGATTAATGCTCAAGGCGAGCCTGTTGGCACACGTATCTTTGGCCCAGTTACTCGTGAATTGCGTCAAAAAAAATATATGAAAATTATTTCACTTGCTCCAGAGGTGCTGTAGATTATGACCGTTAAATTTCGCATAAAATCTGGTGACACTGTTATTGTAACAGTTGGTAAAGACAAAGGTAAAACAGGTGAAGTTCAGTCTGTTGATCGCCAAAAGCACCGTGTGGTTGTTAAAGGTATCAACATTCAAAAGAAGCACCAAAAACCCTCTCAGAATAATCCTGGTGGGATGATTGAAAAAGAAGGCACTCTTCATATATCTAATGTGAGTCTGATTGATCCCGAGACAAAAAAACCAACCCGTGTGGGCGTTGAAATCTCGGCAGAAGGTAAAAAAGTGAGAGTTGCCAAAAAATCTAATAAAAAAATAGATGAGAAGTAATAACATGACACGCTTGCACAGCATATATGAGTCTAAAATTAAAGGATTGATGCAGGAAAAATATGGGTATAAAAACCCAATGGAAATTCCACGCATTGAAAAGATCACCTTAAACATGGGTGTTGGTGAAGGCTCAAAAGATTCGAAAAAAGTGACTGCAGCGGCGTCGAACCTTGCGGCAATCGCAGGACAAAAGCCCGTCGAAACGCTTGCTAAAAACTCAATTGCTGGTTTCAAAATACGGGATGGTATGAAAATTGGGACCAAAGTTACCTTGCGGCGTGCGCGTATGTATGAATTTTTAGATCGTTTGATCACCATTGCATTGCCACGTGTTCGAGATTTTCGCGGTGTTTCGCCTAAGTCTTTTGATGGTCGTGGTAATTACAGCATGGGACTTAAGGAACAAATCGTCTTTGTTGAAATTGATTATGACAAAATTGATCAAATTCGTGGTATGGACATTAATATAATAACGTCGGCTAAAAATGATGACGAGGCGCGTGAGCTTCTGAGATTCTTTGGTATGCCGTTCATTAAAAGTTAGTAGGTTGTTTTATGGCTAAAGAAAGCTCAGTACAAAAGAATTTAAATCGAAAAAAAATGGTTAAAAGAGATCAGGCAAAAAGAATGGCTCTTAAAGAAACCATTATGAATCGGGATCTTTCTGTGGATGAAAGATTTCAGGCGACGGTTAAACTTTCAAAGTTACCACGTAATGGTGCTCGTACCCGCATTCGTAATCGATGCGAACTTACCGGGCGCGCACGTGGCTACTACCGTAAGTTTGGCCTCTCACGTATTGCTCTGCGGCAGCTTTCTTCTGAAGGTCAGATCCCAGGCATGACAAAATCTAGTTGGTAATTGTAAGGAAGAAGAATGTCTCTATCAGACCCTATCTCAGACATGTTGACTCGCATTAGAAATGCGCAAACAAGACGTCATAACAAAGTATCTTGCCGGCACTCTCGGGTGAACGCTGATATCCTGACTGTTCTTAAGAACAAGGGGTTCATCGAGGCTTTTGAAGTTAAGGAAATTCGATCTGGTATTTCTGATTTGGTTGTCACGCTTAAGTACTATCAAGGGGCGGCTACAATCAAGTCATTGAAGCGTATTTCAAAGCCAGGTTGTCGCATTTACAAGTCAACACAAGATTTGAAGCCTGTTTTTAACGGTCTTGGATATGCAGTGATGTCAACATCAAAAGGTGTTATCACAGATGCAGAAGCTCGCAACCAAAAACTTGGTGGCGAAGTTTTATTTGAAATATATTAGTTTGAAGTGTTATAGGATCACATATGTCACGCGTTGGAGTTAAATCGATATCCCTTCCAGAAGGGGTTGCCCTTAAAATTGAAGATCAGGCAATCTCAGCTACTGGTAAGATTGGAACTGAGTCAACCCATTACGACACAATCAACACGCACGTTGATGTTAAAGAAGGTGTTGTAACGGTGAAGCCTCTTTCTGATAAAAAAGAAGCCATGATCATGTGGGGAACACAGAGAGCTAATATCGCGAACATCGTGAAAGGTGTCAGCGAAGGCTTTACCATTAACATGGAAATCAACGGTGTTGGTTATCGGGCAAATGTGCAGGGCAATGTCCTGACTCTTGCTCTTGGTTTTAGCCACGATGTGGTTTTTGATATCCCCGAGGATATTAAAATTGTATGCCCAAAACCTACGCAATTGACGATCACTGGATCCAATAAGCAACGCGTCGGTCAGATTGCAGCTAAAATCAGAGGATATCGCCCTCCTGAGCCTTATAAAGGTAAGGGAATTAAATATGCGGATGAAATTATTGTCCGTAAAGAAGGTAAGAAAAAGTAAGGTATAGATCATGACTAACTCTGTTCAAAAATATGAACGTCGTCAACGCCGCATCCGTTCTAAACTTAAGCGTCATGCTCAAGGTTCTGATCGCTTAAGGTTGTCAGTGTTTCGTTCTAACAATCATATCTATGCGCAAATCATTGATGACCTAAACCAAAAGACGCTTGTGTCTGCTAGCTCAACTGAGCCATCACTTAAAAGCAAGCTTGGTAAAGTTTCAGGTTGCGCCATAGCAGAAGAAATTGGTAAAGAATTTGCACGCCGGGCTGCTAAAGCTGGGTGTAAGAAGGTTTATTTTGACCGTGGTGCATTCCCGTACCATGGACGTGTCGCGGCATTGGCGAACGGTGCACGTGCCGAAGGTTTAGAATTTTAAAGGACTGACTTGTGAGTAATTTTAAAGAAAAGAATACATCAAATCTCGTTGATAAGCTTGTAAGCATCAACCGTGTTTCGAAGGTTGTTAAAGGGGGACGTAATTTCTCTTTCGCCTCCTTGGTTGTGGTTGGTGATGGCCAGGGACGTGTTGGTCATGGCCTTGGTAAAGCCCGTGAGGTGCCAGATGCTATTCGTAAAGCAAATGAAGCTGCAGAAAAAAACATGATCCGTGTTCCATTGAAGGAAGGTCGTACTTTTCACCATGATGTTGTGGGAACCTATGGGGCGGCTAAGTTAAACTTGCGTGCAGCTCCTCCAGGAACTGGAATCATCGCCGGTGGTCCTGCGCGGGCCGTTTTGGAAGCATTGGGCGTTCGGGACGTGGTTTGCAAGTCTGTTGGAACCTCTAACCCTCACAACATGGTTAGAGCCCTTTTTAATGGCCTGTTGTCGATGGCGTCTCCTCGGATGATTGCTCAACGTCGTGGCATGAAAGTATCTGATATTGTTTCAACTCGCCGCGCTGAAGACTCTGAAAAAAGCCAGGCAGGTGAGAATAATGAGCCTACTGAGGTGCAAGCATGAGTACTAAAACAATAACCGTTAAGCAAATTTACAGCGCGCAGCGTCGCCCAAAAGTACAACAGCAGTGTTTGCATGCTTTGGGCTTGCGTAAAATTAGTCAAACAAAAACACTGGAAGACAATCCCATTGTCCGTGGCCTTATCAATAAAATCAGACATCTTATTGAGGTCATTGAAACTCCTAAATCTAAATAGGTATTGATATGTTAAATCAACTTCGCGATAATATCGGTTCAAAGAAAAACTCAAAAAGACTTGGTCGCGGTATCGGTTCAGGTAAGGGTAAAACCTCTGGTCGTGGTGTTAAAGGATACAAAGCGCGCTCCGGATCTTCTGTAAATGGTTTTGAGGGTGGACAAATGCCCCTTCACATGCGATTACCAAAGCGTGGTTTTAAAAGCATTAACAGAGTTGAAATGGCCAAAGTTAATCTTTGCCGCTTGCAGGACCTTATTGAAGCTGGCAAGATTGATGCAAAAGCTGACGTGACTAAAGAAATCATGCAAAGTCTCGGCTTAATTCATTCTCAAAACGAATTGGTTAAGCTTTTAGGAACTGGGGATCTTGATGTTGCTCTCAACCTGCACGTTGATTTTGCGTCTAAAACTGCTGTAAAAAAGGTTGTTGCCAAGGGTGGGCAAGTTCATTTACAGTTTCCTCAAGAATAACTAACCCAAGAGGTTTTCTATGTCTTCTGCGGCTGAACAACTCGCTGCCAATTTTAATTTCAACGTTTTTTCTAAAGCGCATGAACTCAAAAAACGCATCTGGTATACACTAGGTGCGTTAATTATTTATCGTTTGGGAAGTTATATTCCGCTTCCTGGTGTTGATATTGCTGTTATCAAAACGCTTGCTAGCAAAAATGCCAATAATTTTTTTGGTATTTTTAATATGTTCTCCGGTGGTGCTTTGGAGCGTATGTCAATCTTGGCGCTTAACATTGTGCCCTACATTTCGGCAAGTATCATTATCCAGCTGATGACTGCTATTTCGCCGACTCTGGAAGCTTTGAAAAAAGAGGGTGAATCGGGCCGGCAAAAAATCAATCAATACACCCGTTATTTAACAGTGTTCCTGGCAACTGCTCAAGCTTTTGGTTTGTCAACAGGGCTTGTGGCTCAAGGGGCCGTTTCCATTGATCCAATTATTTTTAAAATTACCACTGTGATTAATATTGTTGGTGGTACGTTGTTCCTTATGTGGTTGGGCGAACAGATTACTTCACGCGGTATCGGTAATGGTGTGTCGCTGATTATTTTTTCTGGAATCGTGGCGAACTTACCCCAAGCAGCTTTAGGTTTGATTGAATTGGGACAAGATAATACCATTCCTATTATGTTTATCCTCTTTTTGTTTGCAGTTATTATTGCCATCTTTGCCTTCATCGTTTTTGTTGAACGGGCGATTCGTAAGGTCTTGGTTCAATACCCAAAACGCCAAGTTGGCGCACGTGTGCAGGGCGGTGAGGCGAGTTATATTCCGTTAAAGTTGAATAGCTCTGGGGTTTTGCCCCCCATCTTTGCTCAGGCATTGTTGGTTCTGCCATCGACTGCTGTAATGTTTGTTTCTGATAGTTCGCCAGAGTGGTTGCAAACGCTGTTGTTTTATCTATCTCCTGGTAAACCACTATTTATTGTGTTGATGAGCATATTGATTGTCTTCTTTGCATACTTCTACACGACCATTATTTTTAACCCAGCAGACACAGCTGAAAACTTGAAAAAATCCGGTGGCTTTATCCCAGGTATTCGACCAGGGCAGGCGACGGCAGACTTTATTGAGAGACTGCTCAATCGTCTTACGTTCTTTGGAGCCTCTTACCTGGTTATCGTTTGTTTGATGCCAGAGCTTTTAAAGGCGAAATACGCGGTTCCCTTTTACTTTGGTGGGACAAGCTTATTGATCATTGTCAGTGTAACCTTGGATACTGTGGCCCAAGTCCAATCGCATTTGGTGGCCCATCAGTATGAAGGGTTGCTGAAAAAGGCTAATCTTAAAGGACGTCGTCGATGAATATCATCCTGATAGGCCCTCCTGGGTCTGGAAAAGGGACACAAGCCGAGTTTTTGAAGAATACCTACGGGCTTGTTCACCTCTCAACGGGTCAAATGCTTAGAGACGAGATTGCTGAAGGAACAGAACTGGGGCAAAAGGCTAAGGACATGATTGATTCAGGTCAATTAATTGCCGATGACTTGGTTGTGAGTATGCTGAATGAGACGTTGAGTAAACCAGATTATCGCGTGGGTGTGATTTTAGACGGTTTCCCCCGCACGGTCAAGCAAGCGGTTTGTTTGGATGACATGCTTAAAAAATTGGATCGGACCATTGATCATGTGATACAAATAAAAATTGATGAACCGGTCTTGATGAAGCGGATCACCGGCCGGTTTTATTGTGGCCAGTGCAAAGCAAATTATAACGATTTTTTTAAGATGCCAGATGAGCAGGGTGTTTGTGATATCTGTGGCGCCTCTGACTTTATGAGACGGCCAGATGATTCTGCCGAAACTTTAAAAACACGTCTTAAAAAATATCAAGAAGAAACCCAGCCAATTATCCCTTTTTATATTGGGAAAGGTGTGCTGAAAGAAGTGGATGGATCTCTGCCAATGGAAGAAGTTTCCCGGCAAATTGCAGAAATTATCGAAAATTAATTTTTAACACTTGACGCATCCAGTCAAGATTTATAAAACACAGTATTAAAGAATTCAAGGAGTTATTCGTTGGCACGTATTGCAGGTATAAACCTTCCCGCTGGTAAGCCAGTCTGGATATCATTAACATACATTTATGGCATTGGCAGAACAGCCTCTGTTGACATTTGCCGAAAGGCCAACGTTGAGCCCATGACACGCGTCAGTAAATTGACTGAGGACGAAGTTTCCGCCATCCGTCAAGTGATTGATCAAGACCATCAGGTAGAAGGTGACTTGCGCCGTGTTGTGTCTATGAACATCAAACGGTTGGTTGATTTGGGTTGTTATCGTGGTCTGCGCCACAGAAAACGTTTGCCTGTCCGCGGTCAAAGAACACACACCAACGCCCGGACCCGCAAAGGTAAAGCGGTTGCAATCGCCGGTAAGAAAAAATAAATTCATTAAAAGTTAGAGATTAAAATGTCTAAAGGTACTCCTACTAAGCTACGTAAAAGAGAAAAGAAAAATATCGTCACCGGTGTGGCTCATATCTCTTCTACTTTTAACAATACGATTATCACAATATCTGACCCACAAGGGAATGTTATCTCTTGGTCTTCTGCTGGGGCACAAGGATTCAAAGGATCTCGAAAGTCCACTCCTTTTGCTGCTCAGATTGCAGCTGAAGTTGCTGGAAAAAAAGCCCAAGAGCATGGCATGCAAAATCTTTCTGTTTTGGTGAGAGGTCCCGGTTCAGGCCGTGAATCTGCTTTGAGAGCATTGGTTTCTGTGGGTTTTACCATTGACCAAATTTCAGATGTGACTTCTGTTCCCCATAATGGATGCCGTCCTCCGAAACGTCGTCGTGTATAACCTTTAAACGAGAGTATATCCTGTGTTACAAAAAAATTGGCAAACCCTTACTAAACCCGATACCTACAAAGTTGAAGAGCTATCTTCTTTTAAAAAATCTATCACTTTAAAGCCTCTTGAGAGAGGCTTTGGACACACACTTGGGAATGCCCTGCGTCGGGTTTTGTTATCCTCTATCCGCGGTGCTGCGGTTACTGCAATTAAGATTGATGGAGTGATGCACGAGTTCACATCGATTCCAGGTGTGCTTGAAGATGTAGCAGACATCATCTTGAACGTTAAAGGTATCAACTTTGTGTCTCACGCAGATATTGCAAAGCAAGTGACAGTTTCAGCTAAAGGTCCTTGTGTTGTGACAGCTGGTATGATTTCAGCAACGTCTGAGATCACCATTGCCAACCCTGACCACGTGATTTGTAATCTTGATAAAGACGCTGAGTTCTCCATGACATTGACCGTTGACCATGGGAAAGGCTACGTACCAGCATCTGAGAACAAAAACGAAGATATGCCCCTTGGCACCATTGCCATTGACTCTTTATATTCACCCGTAAAAATGGTTATTTACAAGGTTGATAATACTCGTTTGGGTCAGGCAACAAACTTTGATAAATTAACGTTAACTGTTGAAACAAATGGGACTGTTGATCCTGAAGACGCTGTTGCCCTTGCGGCGCGTATCATGCAAGATCAAGTGGCGCCATTCATTAACTTTGAAGAGTCAAAAGATGTCAAACAACAAGTTGAAGAAGAGGAAGAAACCGTTCCCCGGGCCTTGTTGAAAAAAGTATCTGAGCTTGAACTTTCTGTCCGGGCTGCAAACTGCTTGAAAAATGATAATATTGTTTACATTGGTGACCTTGTTCTGCGCACCGAGCCTGAGATGTTGAAAACACCAAACTTTGGGCGTAAATCTTTGAATGAAATTAAAGCTGTTTTGCAAGAAATGGGCTTAAGCCTTGGCATGGATGTGCCAAACTGGCCACCAGAAAACATTGAAGATCTGGCTAAAAAGTTCGACGATCCATACAATTAATATTTAAGTACTTATAGAGGAATTCGCTATGCGCCATAATGTAAAAGGACGTAAATTTGGACGAGATTCAAGCCACAAAATGGCGATGATGAACAATCTTGCTAAATCTTTGATTGAGCATGAACAGATCCGGACGACGTTGCCAAAAGCAAAAGATCTTAAATCATATGTTGAACGTATGATCACTGTGGGTGCTAAAGGGACGTTACATGCACGCCGTCAATTGATTTCAAAAATTGGCAACGGGATGGCAACAGAAAAACTTTTGACAAGCCTTAAAGAGCGCTACGCAAAGCGTTCAGGTGGATATACTCGTGTATTGAAAGCTGGATTTCGCCAAGGGGATAATGCGGCCATGGCTCTGATTGAATTGGTTGACCGTGATATGTCTGCTAAAGGGAACACTGGAACAGGGCCTAAGTCTGAAGAAAAAGAAGTTGAAGCAGCTGAGAAGAAGTAAGCATCACGCATCACAAAATTGATATATCTTTTGAGAGAGGCCTTGAGGCCTCTTTTTTTATCCTGTATTGTTTGAAAAATAGGCTTTAAATGAGTGACCTTAACTTCCGATCCGTATGCACGGCTGATATTCCTTTGGTTTTCTCTTGGTTGGCAGAACCACACGTGTGCACGTTTTGGGATAGCAGCCAAGCACATCGAGAGGATATCATCAATTTCGCCCAGGGACGGCCGACCCCATCAGAGTATTTTGGAGGAAAGTTCAGCTATTGGCTGGGCATGGCTGATGGCATTCCCTTTGCTCTTATTATGACCGTTCTAACGGGGCCAGGTGATCCTGTAGACAGCATTAAGCTGGCGCATTTATCTAAAACCGGCACCACCTATGGTATTGATTACATGATTGGGAATCCGGCGTATGTCGGAAAAGGATATGGTGCTAGGACATTACAGAGCTTTATAACATTTTTTCAAAGCGATGTTGATCCGACATCAGATGTGTTTTTGATTGATCCTGCTGTGGACAATCCCCGTGCAAGACATGTCTATGAAAAAGCAGGATTTAAGTACGTTGCGACTTTTGTTTCTGAAGAGACTAAACATTTTCTTTCCTGAAGAGGTCTCCTAAGAGCGTTAGCTGTCTTTAATAAAGGATGAAACTTAGGACACGCATGGAGTAGCATCCCTTACAAAGATATGTGTAATCTCAACGGATCGAAGAAGAATGCTTCCTATGACCCCACTCCCTATAGTCCTGCTTCGACTCCTCCTACTCCTGAGACTTGGATAAAGGGTGGACTGATTATTTCTTAGGTGTAATTATGATGAATCAATTTCTACTTTTAATTTTGCAAAGGAAAAATGCATAGTGGAAGTAAGTAGGTAGGTTAGGATTAACTTAAGGAATAGAAGTAAAGAAATAATTTCTTTATGTATTTTGAGGTGGTAACCCAAAGATCCCAACATAAGCTATTTTTTTTAACCAAGGTATTGTACTTAACTCTTGAATGCGCCTGATCAGTTTTGCTCTCTTTAGTTAAAAATATAAACGAAGATGATTCAGGTGGCGATAAGATTTTACTCTAAATATAACTTTTACTTGAAAAATTAAAAAAAGAACTATATTAATTTTAACTTAATAATATAGGAGTCAAAAATGCCCTTTATTCAAAAACAACTTATGATGTCACTTTTAGTCGTCGTTATAACTTTGCCAATTATGGCAATTTCTGGACCAGGCGATGATGTTGAAGACCAAGCGGGCTCTTCTTCAGCGTTAGCTGACGGGTCAATTAGTGTTCAAGATCCGTTTTTTCCAGATAAAAAAGGATATAGCGATATTCTAGATAAGTCTATCAAAAGTAGAGATTGGATAGAGTTTTCCATAAGAAGCTTGAGCAATACATTCTGCTCTAAACCTGATCAGAGTCAGCTAACCGTTGAAGGCTTTAAATCTTTTTTAGATCTTGTACTTGAGGCAACCAAAAATGATCTTGAATGTGCTATTAAGCTTAATGAGTTAATAAGTATAGATGGTAGGGGCCCGGGAAGAACGGAAATTAACCCCGGTTTTTATGGTAGTGGTGTCAAGTTCAGTTTATTAGAAGATCCACAAGCAATAATAGCGGTTCACAACATTCATCACTTTGTTTTTTATCAATTTAAATTTAGGATGGAATATCCAAAACATATTAAAGATTTTTTAGAAAGTATGGATGCTTTAGATATTCCAGAGGCAATTCGGGATACATTTGGTTTTCAATTTGAAGAAAGAAAAAAATTCATTAAAAACCCTCTTTTTTTCGCAGATCAAAGAATGAATAAATTTTTAGCCTATGAAAGACCCGTAAGACGCTTTGTAATTATGCCTGCACAATGTTTATACATTCCTGGATACAAAGAATAATTTAAACTGCCTACTCCTATAAAGTTTACAAAGGATGCCTTTTTCAAAAGTGGCATCCTTTTTTTTGCTGTGCTACTATTAATTTGTTTTTAATCAGGGTCATCATGGCACATCAATACTTACCAATTCTGCTTTTTTTTGGTGTTGCTGGGGGGCTGGCAGCAACGATCATCATCGCGTCTGCGTTGTTAGCCAAACGTAACCCTGACGCTGAAAAATGCGCCCCTTATGAGTGTGGTTTTGAGCCGATTTCTCAGAAAACAGGGAAGTTTGATATTCGTTTTTATCTGATCGCGTTGCTGTTTATTGTCTTTGATTTAGAGATCGCGTTCTTGTTTCCGTGGGCAATCGCCTTGAAAAGCTTAGGTTGGCCGGGGTTTTTGTCGATGCTTCTCTTTTTAACCACGTTGACGGTTGGATTTGTTTATGAATGGAAAAAGGGAGCGTTGGAGTGGTCATGAACCCAACAAATCAAGGCTTAGATGAAGCGCTTTATCAAGAGCCAATCAAGGTGTTTCAGGACCATATGGATAAAGAGGGATTCCTTGTTACGCAGATCGATAAGTTGGTGACTTGGGCACAGAATGGGTCGCTGTGGCCGATGAGCTTTGGTTTGGCGTGCTGTGCGGTTGAAATGATGCAAACCGCGGCCAGTCGTTATGATTTGGATAAGTATGGGGTGGTGTTCCGGCCCAGCCCGCGCCAATCAGATGTGATGATTGTGGCAGGGACGCTGACCAATAAAATGGCGCCGGCTTTGCGCCGGGTCTATGATCAAATGGCAGAGCCACGCTGGGTGATTTCCATGGGATCATGCGCCAATGGCGGTGGCTATTATCATTATTCGTATTCGGTGGTGCGGGGCTGTGACCATATCGTTCCGGTGGATGTCTATGTGCCAGGATGCCCGCCCACAGCGGAAGCATTGCTGTATGGGATTATGCAACTCAAGCGAAAAATCCAAGCAAAAGGGTATTATAAACGGTCAAAATGATGCCTAATTTCAAGCAAAACACCCCCCTTTTTGCGTTAAAATGCGCTCTTTTTGATCAAAAACAGCCTCTTTTCGAGCGGTATTTATATACCTTTGATGAATTAACTGTTTGGGTTTCACCGGAAACGTTAACAGAGGCGATTTCGTTTTTAAAAAAGGATCCTCGCTTTTCCTTTGAGCAGCTGATTGATGTGACCGCTGTGGATTATCCCGATCGAGAGATGCGCTTTGAGGTGGTCTATCATTTGTTGAGCCATCAAACAGGATTACGCCTTCGGGTGAAAACGGAGACAGCGCCCGAGACGTCTGTGCCGTCTGTGGTGGATCTGTATCCAAGTGCGTGTTGGTGGGAGTGTGAGGCGTGGGACATGTTCGGTATTTTATTTGAGGGTAATCCCGATCATCGCCGCCTGCTGACAGATTATGGTTTTGAGGGGCATCCGCTGCGGAAAGACTTTCCGGTGACCGGATATTACCAAGTGGCGTATGATGACGTGCAGAAAAAAGTGGTGCACCAACCAGTGGCGTTGCAGCAAGAGTTTCGTGAGTATGATTTTGAAAGCCCGTGGGAAGGAATAGGCCAGCTTTTTGATAAAGACAAACCCGCGGGCGATGAGGACGGCGCCGGAGAAAAAGAACATGGTTAAAAAAAGGAGCCAGGCTTTACTGGCTCTTCATTCGAAGGGATGATTGTTCCTGCAAAGATATTTATATCCGAAGGGATGGTTTTACCTGCAAAGATAATTGCAGAGGAAAAGGAGCGACATGGTTAAGGGCTTGGATCATACCCCGCTGACACCCAGCGATCCGGAAAATTACGTGGTCAACTTTGGACCCCAGCATCCCGCAGCCCATGGCGTGCTGCGATTGATGCTGGAGATGAAGGGTGAAACGGTGGTGCGTGCCGATCCACATGTAGGGCTGCTGCATCGCGGGACTGAAAAGCTGATCGAAACCAAAACTTACCTACAAGCGCTGCCCTACTTTGACCGGTTGGATTATGTCTCTCCCATGTGCCAAGAACATGCGTTTGCCCTGGCGGTGGAAAAGCTGATGGGCGTTGAGGTGCCGCTGCGCGGTCAATATCTGCGGGTGCTGTTTGCTGAACTGAGTCGTTTACTCAATCATCTCTTGAATGTGACAACGTTTGCTTTGGATGTGGGGGCGATGACACCCTTCTTATGGGCGTTTGAAAAACGTGAAGCGATGATGGAATTCTATGAGCGCGCCTCAGGATCGCGGATGCATGCGGCCTATTTTCGCCCAGGTGGCGTGGCGATGGATGTGCCACAAGAGCTGCTGGATGATATAGGGCGGTTTGCTCAAGACTTTCCACGCTTGATTGACGATATGATGACGGTGTTGACCGACAACCGGATCTTCAAACAGCGAACGGTGGATATTGGGGTGGTGAGCCAAGAAGAAGCGCTGGCCTGGAGCTTTTCCGGACCGATGTTGCGGGGGATCCGGGTTGGCTTGGGATCTACGTAAAGAGCAGCCCTATGATGTGTATGAGCATATGGATTTTGATATTCCAGTGGGGAAAAAAGGCGATTGTTATGATCGGTATTTGGTGCGGATGATGGAAATGCTGGAAAGCTTGAAAATCATTAACCAATGCTTGGCGCAAATGCCAGACGGGCCGGTGAAATGTTTGGATCGCAAACTCTCACCCCCGCCACGGGCTGAATTGGCGCAGTCCATGGAAGCGTTGATTCACCATTTTAAACTGTATACCGAAGGATATCATGTGCCTGCTGGGGAGACATACACGTGTGTTGAAGCCCCCAAAGGCGAGTTTGGCGTGTATTTGGTTTCGGATGGATCCAATAAACCATATCGCTGTAAAATCAGAGCGCCGGGATTTGCCTTTATGCAAGCCATGGACTTTATGGCCAAAGGGCACATGTTAGCGGATGTGAGCGCGATTTTGGGATCGAGGGACATTGTGTTTGGGGAGGTGGATCGATGACAGCGTATGCTGGGATGAGCGCGGGTCCTTTTGTTTTAAACGCCGAGACCCTTCAGCAAGCGCAGGTGATTTTAAAACGATATCCAGCGGATCGGTCGCCCAGTGCGGTGATGCCGATTTTGGATTTGGTCCAGCGCCAAAATGGCGGATGGCTCTCTATCGAGGCGATTGCGTGTGTCGCCGATTTTTTGAAGATGCCAGAAATACGCGTGTGGGAGGTGGCAACTTTCTATAGTTTGTTTAACATCAAGCCGGTGGGCACATACATGGTGCGGATTTGTGGAACCACGCCCTGCGCCCTGCGTGGCAGTGGTAAGATTATGAAAACTTGTGAAAAGTGGTTGGGCATTGAAGCGGGTGAAACCACTGATGATGGGATGTTCACCATTCAAGAGGTGGAGTGTTTGGGCGCTTGTGCCAATGCACCGGTGGCGTATATCAATGATGCCTACTATGAGGATTTAACGCCGTCATCGATGCGTCATATTTTAGAGCGGTTGGCGGATGGAGACATCCCTGAAGAAGGATCTCAAAAGCAGGGTGAAAATGATGATAGGAAGGAAGAACCGTGCTGAATCCAAAGGATCGTCTTTTCACCAATTTGAACGGGTCAGAGAGCTGGATATTAACGGCAGCTCAAAAACGTGGGGATTGGCACCAGACCAAAGATTTTTTAAAGAAAGGGTCGGCTTGGATTTTAGACCAAGTCCGTGATTCAGGTCTGCGCGGGCGGGGCGGCGCTGGCTTTGCTACCGGGATGAAATGGCACTTTGTGCCAGAGCAAAGCGATCAGCCGGTTTATCTGATTGTCAATGCTGATGAAGGTGAGCCGGGGACCTGTAAGGACCGAGAGATTCTGCGACACGAGCCCCATAAGCTTTTGGAGGGATGCGTGCTGGCCGCGCGGGCCATTGGCGCCAAGGTGTGTTACATCTATCTCCGCAGTGAATAACAACAACCGCGCCGTCGGTTAGAGCACGCGATTGCCGAGGCCTATCAAGCAGGACTGCTGGGCCCGGATGCCTGTGGCAGTGGCTGGCCGCTGGATGTGCATATCCACTTAGGGATGGGGGCGTATATCTGCGGCGAAGAGACAGCGTTGATTGAAAGCATGGAAGGCAAAAAAGGCCTGCCGCGCTTGAAACCGCCTTTCCCTGCAGTGGCAGGTTTGTATGGCTGTCCAACGCTGGTGAACAATGTGGAAACCTTGGCAGCGATTCCAACGATCTTGAGACGGGGTGCCGGGTGGTTTGCTGCCCTGGGACGGCCCAACAATACCGGGACAAAAGTGTTTTGTATATCTGGCCATGTCAACAAACCGTGTGTGGTGGAAGAGGAAATGGGCATTCCCCTGCGTACGTTGATCGAGACTCATGCTGGCGGCGTGCGCGGCGGCTGGGATAATTTGCTGGCGGTGATTCCAGGTGGATCTTCAGTGTCGCTTCTGCCGAAAGAAATCTGTGAGGATGTGTTGATGGACTTTGATAGCCTGCGGGCGGTTGAAAGTGGCCTTGGCACAGGGGGGATGATTGTGATGGATCGATCCACGGATATTGTGGCCGCCATTGCCCGATTGTCAAAATTTTACATGCACGAAAGTTGCGGTCAGTGTTCCCCCTGCCGCGAAGGAACGGGCTGGGTGTGGCGGATCATCAACCGCATGATTGTCGGTCAAGCCAGCATCGATGAAATTGATACGCTTTACCAGTTGACCAAGCAAATTGAAGGCCATACCATTTGTGCGTTGGGCGATTCTGCTGCTTGGCCGATTCAAGGATTGATTCGCCACTTTCGCCCGGAATTAGAGAGGCGAATTGAAATTTATCACCGCGATGAACGGATGCACGCATGACGGATAGCCAAGCCACCTTGACCTTGACAATTAATGACTGTCCGGTAGAGGTGCCAGTCGGCACAACCGTGCTTCAGGCCTGTCAGCAGCTGGGGGTGGAAGTGCCCGTGTTTTGTTACCATCCCAAATTGGAAGTGGCCGGTAATTGCCGCATGTGTTTGGTGCAAATTGGATCTATTCCCAAGCCGGCGGCATCCTGCGCATTGCCAGCAGTTCAAGGGATGACGGTTTATACCAACACACCCTTGGTACACGATGCCCGCAAAGGGGTGCTGGAATTTCTGTTGATCAATCATCCGTTGGATTGCCCGGTCTGTGATCAAGGAGGAGAATGTGATTTGCAGGATATCACCTTGGCCTATGGTGCGGGGAAAAGCCGGCCCCGGGAACCGAAACGCGTGGTGGATAATCCCGATCTGGGGCCGTTGATTAAAACCATCATGAATCGCTGTATTCACTGTATGCGCTGTGTTCGGTTTGGGAAAGATATTGCCGGGGTGCCCGAATTAGGCAGTTTGGGCCGCGGTGAAGATACCGAGGTCATGACGGTGGTGGGGCAAACGGTGGCATCGGAGCTGTCGGGCAATATGATTGATGTTTGCCCGGTGGGCGCGCTGACCGCGAAACCTTATGCTTTTGAGGGGCGGCCGTGGGAGTTTGATCATACGGTGTGCATTGATGTTCATGATGCCATCGGCAGTAATCTGCGCGTTGATACCCGAGATGGCCGGGTGATGCGAATTGTTCCTGCGCCCAATGAGGCGGTGAACGAAACCTGGATTACGGATAAAGCGCGCTTTAGTTACGATGCTTTGCGGTTGCAGCGATTAGATCAGGCTTATCAGCGGCTCAACAAACAAAGTGGCCTTGAGCCTTGTGCCTCGGATCAAGCGATCAGACGGGTAGCGCAGATGATGCAGCAGACGGATCCAACACGTATGGCTGTTGTGCTGGGCCCGATGGTTGATTTGGAAACGATGCATGCCGTTAAAAAATTAAGCCAGGCGTTAAACATCAACACATTTTGCAGTGCGCCAACTTCCACGTGGGTGCCGCAACAGGGGCGGGGCAGTTATTGCCTTAATACACCGCTGGCCCAAATGGAACACGCCGATGTGTGCTTGTTGGTGGCGGCCAATCCTCGCACGGAAGCGCCGTTGTTGAATACCCGCCTTCGAAAAGAAATTGTGCATCAGGGGTTAAAAGTAGGCGTTCTTGGCGACGCGGTTGATTTGACCTATGACTATGATCACTTGGGCGAAGATTTGGCGGCGCTTAATACGTTGGAGACATTGGATCATCCCTTCATTCAAGCATTGCAGGCGGCGCAAAAACCCCTGATATGCGTTAGTGGAGCGATCGAACACCACGATCAAGCCCGGGCGATTTATCATCAGGTGCGGCGATTGGCTGAGGTGTTTAAAGGCACAGAGCCGGCTTGGCAAAGTTTTAACTATCTCCCGCTGGAAGCCAGCCGGGTGGGCGCCCTGGATTTGGGACTGCAGACCCTGGACGGGCAAACCTTGCAGCAAAAACTTCAAGCTGGGGTGGGTGACGTGCTGATCAATTTAGGCTGTGATGAGATGCCTTTTGACGCATTGGGGCAAACCCAGATGATTTATCTGGGCTCTCATGGCGAAGCCGGAGCGGCCGCGGCCGATGTGATTTTGCCAACCCCCGCCTACCATGAAAAAGAAAGCACCACTGTCAATGCCGAAGGGCGGGTGCAGTTGAGCCATCAAGCAGTAGCGCTAGTGGGGAGCGCCAAGCCCGTGTGGATGTGGGTGCATCAACTGGGGCAAGCTTTGGGCCTGGATGCTTTTGATTCATTGGAAGCGGTGCGACGTGATTTGCAAGCCCAGCATCCTTACCTGAAACCAGGAGAGTTTCAGCCCCGGACCGTTGGGGCTTTGCCAGAGAGTGCGCCAGCAGTTGCTGCTGGAACCTGTGTGACATCACCCCTGAAAAATTTTTATCAAACCAATGTGATCAGCCGTTTGTCGCCATTAATGGCGGCGTGCACCCACAACAAACAGCGTGCAGAGCGGTTTGAAGAAGAGGAGCGACAATGATTGCGCTGCTACAAACCTGGGGGGCGGCACTTCCAGATTTTGTGGTGCTGACGATTCAGATTATTTTAGCGCTGGTGGGGTTGCTGCTGGCGGTTGCCTATTTGACCTATTTTGAGCGCAAAATCATTGGCGCGATGCAGTTGCGCCAAGGGCCAACAGCAGTGGGGGTCTTTGGGTTGATGCAGCCGCTGGCCGATGGCTTGAAGCTGTTTTTTAAAGAGTCAATTTTGCCCCGGCAGGCCCATAAGGTGTTGTTTTACTTGGCGCCGATGATAACGTTTGTCCTGAGCCTAATGGCGTGGGCGGTGATTCCGGTGGATGCTGGCCTGGTATTTGCCAACATCAATGTGGGGATTTTATACTTGCTGGCGATTTCTTCCATGGGTGTTTATGGCATTATTATGGCCGGATGGGCCAGTAATTCCCGCTATGCGTTTTTAGGTGGTTTGCGCTCGGCAGCACAGATGATTTCTTATGAAGTCTCGCTGGGCTTGATTGTGATGACGGTGCTGCTGTGCGCGCAATCGATGAATTTGACCGATATTGTGTTGGCGCAAAAACGGGTGTGGTTCGCGGTGCCCCTGCTGCCGATGTTTGTGCTGTTTTTGATATCCATCTTGGCCGAGACTAACCGAACACCGTTTGATTTGCCGGAAGCAGAGGCAGAATTGGTGTCGGGGTATAATGTTGAGTATTCTTCCATGCCGTTCGCGCTGTTTTTTTTGGGCGAATATGCCAACATGATTTTGATGAGTGCGCTGACAACGGTGCTGTTTTTAGGCGGCTGGTTACCACCGTTTGAGTGGTCTGTGTGGCAGTGGGTGCCCGGGCCGATGTGGTTTGGTCTGAAAGTGGCGATGGTGCTGTTCTTCTTTATTTGGGTGCGGGCAACTTTGCCGCGGTTTCGCTATGATCAATTGATGCGCTTGGGGTGGAAAGTATTTTTGCCCCTTAGTTTGGGCTGGATGGTTCTAACAGCGGCCGTCTTATTAACGTTTAACTGGTTTGGGGGATGATGAAAAAAGGCTCAATGAGACGGCTGTTGCTGATGGAGATTCTCTCGGGATTGGGCATGACGCTGCGATACTTTTTTAAACGAAAAGTGACGATTAATTACCCGTATCAAAAAAGCCCCATTAGCCCGCGATTTCGCGGCGAACATGCCCTGAGGCGCTATGAAAATGGTGAAGAACGGTGCATTGCCTGTAAGCTGTGTGAAGCGGTGTGCCCTGCGCAGGCGATTACCATTGAGGCCGAAATTAAACCGGATGGGGCAGCCGGCGCACCACCCGCTATGATATTGATATGATTAAATGTATTTACTGCGGGCTGTGCCAAGAATCATGCCCGGTGGATGCCATTGTTGAAGAGCCTAATTTTGAGTTTGCCACCTACACCCGCGCCGAGCTGATGTATGACAAACAAAAGCTGTTGGATAACGGCGACCGGTGGGAAAGTGAACTGGCGAAACGGATAGAAGCGGAGGCGCGGTATCGATAGGCGAGGGTAATGATGACATTTATGGATTTTCTGTTCTATTTATTTTCTTTGGTGTTGATCCTGGCCTGTGCGGGAGTCGTGAGCGTCCGCAATCAGGTTTACAGTGTGCTGCTGTTGATTTTAGCTTTTTTCAACGCGGCAGGCTTGCTGGTGTTGATCGGCGCTGAGTTTATGGCGATGATGTTTGTGATTGTCTATGTGGGGGCGGTGGCGGTGCTGTTTTTGTTTGTGGTCATGATGCTGGATACCTCAAACGCCCCCACGGGACCGGGCCTGAAACAGTATTTGCCAGGAGCGCTGGCCGTGGCTGGGTTAATTGGGGTTGAAGCTGCTTTGTATGTGTGGCGGGGCGATGTAGGCAAACAGGGGTTGGTGTAGCTACCGCCCCAACCAGAGCAGTTGACCAATGTACAGGCGATTGCCGCGGTGCTGTATACCGATTATTTTTATATCTTTCAACTGGTTGGGCTTGTGCTGTTGGTGGCGATGGTGGTGGCGATCGCCTTGACGCAACAGCATTGCCAAGAGGTGAAACGACAACAGATTGACCAGCAGCTGGACTGCCAAGCCGATGAACGTGTGCAGTTGGTGGCCGTGAAAACCAAACCAAGGCGGCAACCATGAGTATTACCCTTTGGCATTTTGTGGGGCTCTGTTTGATGATTTTTACCATCGGCGCTGTGGGATTATTTTTAAATCGCCGCAATTTGATTTTGATTCTGCTCTGCCTGGAAGTGATGCTGCTGGGGGTGTCGATTTTACTGGTGGCGGCTGCCCGATATGCGGGATTGGTGAGTGGTGAAATTTTTGCCTTGGTGGTATTGGCGATTGCCGCGGCCGAGGCAGCGATTGGTTTAGCATTGCTGATGTTGATCTTTCGAAAACACAAAAACATTTCGGCTGACACCTTGCGGGAGATGCGCGGATGATTAAACTTTTAGCCTTTATCGCCCTTTTTCTCCCCGTCTTCAGTGCCGCTGGATTGGCGCTGTGGGGCCGGCGTCTTTCGTTGGCAGCTGTTTATGGGGTGGCAACCGGCGCGGTTGCTCTTTCGAGAGGAGCCACAGCTGCGTTGTGGTTTGGCCTTACGCCTGGGACAGCAAGCGTTATATCCTTTTGGACCTGGCTTCATGTTCGCGTAGGTGCGGGTGTTTGTTTATCCTCTGACTTTGCCCTGCGATTAGATGCCTTGGCTTTTGCGATGATGATGGTGGTGGCCGTGATTTCAACAGTGGTGCATGGCTATGCCTATGGTTATATGAAAAAGGATCCCAGCGCTGTCCGGTTTGCCTGCTTGTTGAATGTGTTTACTTTTTTCATGGTACTGTTGGTCTCGGCCGCTGATCTGGGACAGATGTTCATTGGCTGGGAAGGGGTTGGCGTTGCCTCCTTCCTTTTGATTGGTTTTTGGTATACCAAGCAGGCGGCGCGCACAGCTGCCTTGAAAGCATTTTGGATCAATCGAATCGGTGACTTTTTTCTGATTTTAGGGATAGGGGGCGTGTTCACAATGTTTGGAACAGTAAGCTATGCAGATTTGCTGGCACCCGGTGCTGTGCAAATTCACGCGCTATCCCCAAAGTTTGAAGGGGTGTGCCTGCTGCTGTTGGTGGGGGCGATGGCAAAATCGGCGCAGTTTGGCTTTCATGTTTGGTTGCCAGATGCCATGGAAGGGTCAACACCGGTCTCTGCGCTGCTGCACTCAGCCACGATGGTGACGGCGGGTGTCTTTTTGTTGATTCGGTTGAACCCATTGTTTGAGGCGAGTGAGCTGGTGCGATCTGTGATCGTCGGGGTGGGCGTGCTCACCGCGCTGCTGGCAGGGTCTGTTGCTTTGGCCCAAACGGACCTGAAGCGGGTGATTGCCTATTCAACGTGTAGCCAATTGGGCTTTATGTTTATCGCCATTGGGGTATCGGCCTATGGGTTGGCGTTTTTTCATTTGATCACTCATGCCTTTTTCAAAAGCTTGTTGTTTTTGGGCGCCGGCATCGTGATTACAAAATCGAATCATGTCCAAGACATAACCCGTATGGGTGGGATGCGGCGACAGCTGCCCATTACCCATGGGGTGATGCTGATGGGAACGTTGGCGCTGGTGGGGATGCCGCTGTTTTCTGGGGCCGTGTCGAAAGATTTGATCCTGGAGGCGGCCTGGGCATATCCGGGGCAACAGGGATTGGGTGCCCTGGCTTTATTATGGCGGTCTGGTGGCGGTGGCGCTGACGGCGCTTTATGCGTGGCGCTTGATGATTTTGGTGTTTTATGGACCGACAAGAACAGCGCAGGATATCAAGGCTGCCCCCCGCGAGCGGACGGATTTGTGGAAGATGTGGCTGCCAACACTCCCGTTGGCTGCGGCAGCCCTTGGCTTGGGGGCGTTGTTGAAGCCGTGGTTTGTCGGTGAGGGCGCACTCTGGCAGGGCGTGATATCTTTTGGGGACTTGGCCCTGCGGTTGGAACGGGTGCATCAAGCCCCTTGGGTTTCTCTGCTAGTGAGTGTGGTGGTTGTTCTTTCAACGTTGACTGCTTTTGCAGCATTTTGGTGGCGCGCCTTAAATGATCGGTGGCTGCGCTCAAAGATGGGGCGGGTTCTCTTTGCCCAGGCTTTCTTTAATGAGCGATATCACAAAGTCTTTGTTCACCCGATTTTAGCGGTGGGGCGTTGGCTAAGCTGGTCAGATCAGGCTGTTATTGACCATTGGGGGCCAGAAGGTGTGGGCCGCGGGGTGAACGATTCAGTGGTTGGATCTGTCGTCTTCAATCGGGATATTTGTATCGCTATGCCTTGTGGATGATTCTAGGAATGCTGGGGATTCTGGCGATCCCCCTGATTTGGATGATGAGAGGAGGAGGGTGATGAATTTTATACTTTTGCCTCTGTTGATTTTTTTGCCGTTTGCGGGCGCCTTGACGCTGATGCTATGGCGATTCCAGAGCGAAACCGCGGCTCAAAAAACGGCCGTGGGATTTAGTGTGGCAACCTTGGTGTGGTCGCTGATTCTATGTGCTTTCTTTGATTTTTCCAGCAGTGAGATGCAGGGAGTTTGTAAGTTATGGAATCGTATTCCCTTGCTATACGTTGATGGGCTGTCAATCTTTTTCGTGCTGCTGACAACGGTTTTGGTGCCGCTCTGCCTGTTGGCCTGAAAAGAATATTCATCGATATCTGGCCTTGTTTCTGTTGCTGGAGAGCTTAATTCTTGGCTCTTTCTTGGTGTATCCGCCCCTCTTGTTTTATGTGTTTTTTGAAGCGACCCTGGTGCCGATGTTTTTCTTAATTGGCGTTTGGGGGGGCAAAGACCGGGTGGCTGCGGCGATCAAGTTTTTCCTGTATACCATGGCTGGATCGGTGTGGATGTTGATTGGGATTATTTCCCTTTATCATGCCTCTCTCGTAGCGGAAAATCAGATGCTGGATATGTTGCCGTTTACAGCAGAGATTCAACTTGTTGTGGGCATCGGTTTTCTTGCTTCGTTTGCGGTGAAGGTGCCGATGTGGCCAGTGCATACGTGGCTGCCGGCCGCACATGTGCAGGCGCCGACTGGGGTCTCCATGATTTTGGCGGGTGTGCTTTTGAAAATGGGCGGCTATGGCTTGATTCGCTTTATGCTGCCGTATGCCCCGGTGCCGAGCTATGAGTGGCGGTGGGTGATAATGGCCTTAAGTGTGGTGGCGGTGATTTATGCATCCCTGGTGGCGCTGGCCCAAACCAATATGAAAAAACTGGTGGCCTATTCCTCCATTGCCCACATGGGGGTGGTGACCTTGGGTATTTTCTCGGCAAGCTTGGGGGGTCTGACCGGCGCGGTTTTTCATATGATCAGCCATGGCTTGGTGTCGGCAGGTCTTTTCTTTGTGGTGGGCTTGCTTTATCAGCGCACCCAAAGTTTGGAGATAAAAGATTATGGCGGAGTGGCCAAGGCGATGCCGCTGTTGGCAGTTGGCTTTATGGTGTTGACCTGCGCCAGTATGGGCGTACCGGGAACCAGTGGCTTTGTCGGCGAGTTGTTGGTGATTATCGGCGCTTATGGCCTTCACCCGCTGTGGGCTGCGGGGATTGCCATGGGGTTGATTTTAGCAGCGATTTATAGCTTGAAGCTCTATAGCGGGGTGATGTTTGGACCTGCTCATGGAGCGGCACCGCAGTTGCCAAAACTATCCTTCAGGGAAAAGATAATCCTGGGGCCGCTGGCGGGGTTGATTTTGCTTTTGGGGCTGTGTTCATCCTTGATCTTGAAGCCGATTGAAGCCAGCACCAAAGTAATCCATCAGCAGTGGATGAGGGCAAAAGCAGTAAGTAGTGATCCAAAACGGAGGGATGCATGACGACAGCCTTTATACCATTTATGGTTGAGATTTTTTTAGCTGGCTTTGCCTTGATTGCAGTTGTATTGATTGCTTTTAAGAGGTCGATGCCGTATGAGAAGATCTACTTTTCCCCTTTGGCGTTCATTGTATTGATTTCTTACATACAGATGCCCACCAAGTTTTACATACCGGCGCCGTTTGTCGACAAAACACCTATAGCAATGATGTTAACCGTATTGATTTTAGCGACAATGTGGGGGTAGCAGTTTGTCCTAAGCGGTGCCGCGATGAGCCGGAATCTTTTGTCTTCATTCTGCTGTCGGTGTTGGGGTTGGTGACCATGGTTTCGGCAAACCATTTAATGACGCTCTATGTAGGCATTGAATTGGCAACCTTTCCAGTGTTGGCGTGGATTGCTTTACGCCGGGATAATAGCAGGGCGTTGGAAGGAGCGCTCAAATATTTTGTGCTGTCGGCTTTGGCGTCTGGCATAATGCTGTTTGGGATGGCCTTGATTTTTTGTGGAGGGCTCTCTCTCTCGTATCCAGGTCTACTAGAGGCGCAGATAAATCCAATATTTTTAATCGGCGTTTGTTTGGTTTTGGTGGGGCTGATGTTTAAACTCGGACTGGTGCCGTTTCATTTTTGGCTGCCGGATGTCTATCAAGCTTGCACGGTTCGGCAAGCAGCCTATATCAGTATATCCATGAAAATTGCGGCGGTGGGAGCTATGATTGGTCTTGTAACAGCGCTGGACACTTTTTTTAACGGTTTGTGGCCTTATATCTTTGGCACGGTGGGGGTTTTATCGGTGCTGGTTGGGTCCTTTGCAGCCCTTTGGCAAAAAAATCTGAAACGGTTGTTGGCTTATAGTGGCATTAGCCATATGGGGTTTATCGCCTTCACGTGGATGTGGGTGACTAACTTTAATACTATTAGTGGCCTTTTCTACCTTGGGGTCTATCTTATGTCTTTGGTGGTTGTTTGGAAGATTCTGATTTTCTTAGAAGATAAAGAAGGGGAAGAAATTGACCAGTGTCGAGATTTGTCAGGGTTGGCGCAAACCCATCCCCGTCAGGCATTTTGGATGGCTGTGGCGCTGGTGTCTTTGATGGGACTGCCACCGCTGCCCGTTTTTTTTGGGAAGCTAAGGGTGCTGTCGATATTAGTCATGCAACAGTACCTGTGGCTGGCTGTGTTTTTGGTGATGATGACGGTTGTGAGCGCTTTTTATTCGCTGCGCCTGATTCGTTATATATATTTCTGCCCCCCTGAAGAGATGAGCTCTGGCCATTTGGGGAGTCCCCAATAAGTAAGATCAACTGCTATTTTTGCAGGATTTTTATGGCGAGTTCTGGTAGCATTACCCCATGACTTTAGAGAATGCCATTTCAACAGATCCTGGTCTTTCATCATCTGCGCCCCTATTTCAGTTTGCGTCCGTCCAATCAACCATGGATGTAGCCGCCCAGATTTGGGCCACGCAGAAAGACCAGTTCACAACAAAAACACAAAGACCGCTGCTGGCAGTGATTCAAGCGGAAGAACAGCGCGCTGGGCGGGGCCGTCGGGGCCGGACTTGGTTATCGCCTTTGGGAGGGCTGTATGTCAGTTATCTGGTGCGGGTGCCCGAGGGACAGCTGCCGCAAAGCCATCAATTATCTCTGATTGCCGGGCTGGCTCTGGGACGTGTGCTGGAAGAGTTGGGCGTGGATTATCAACTTAAATGGCCCAATGATGTGTTCATCAGAACGCAAAAAATGGCCGGCATTTTGATTGAACACGTAGAGCCGGGTATTTATTGCGTGGGGATGGGGGTGAACCTCTCACAGCCCAATGGATTGGCTTCTTTTGGCGTGGATGTGACGGTGATGGAAATGGGCGCCAGATTGACGCAATCTTTAGAAAAACATCTCAATCTTTGGATGGATCAGGGCTTTGATGCTTTGCGAACAGCGTGGCTTGAAAGATCATGGACAAAAGGCGTATCCGTCCGGGTTGTTAAAGGTGACAAAGTTTATAAGGGCTGCTATCAAGGTGTTAATGAAGAAGGTTTTTTGCTGTGTCAGCTTGAAGATGGCTCTTCAGAGATTTTTTCAGCGGGGGATGTCTCGCTACAACAAACCATACGTGATGATGATCAAATTTATAAAGGACAACGATGACGAAGCAAAATAAAAAAGGATTGTATTTCCTGCCCTTGGGTGGGGCCGCTGAAATTGGCATGAACTTAAACCTCTATGCCTATGATGATCAGTGGTTGATGGTGGATCTGGGCGTGAGCTTTAATGATACCATGGGTGTGGAAGTGATTTTGCCAGACCCAAAGTTCATTGCCAAACAAAAAGAAAAGTTGGTTGGCTTGCTGTTGACTCATGCCCATGAAGACCATATCGGGGCGATTCCGTATTTGTGGCCCCAATTGCAATGCCCGCTGTATGCAACGCCATTTACGGCGCATTTGATCCATGAAAAATTGCGCGATGCAGGCTTAGCCGGTCAGGTTGAAGTCAATGTGATTGATCTAGACGGCCATCAAAATATTGGCCCGTTTGATGTGCAAATGGTGCGATTGACCCATTCAATTCCGGAGCCGAATGGGGTGTTGATTAAATCACCTGCTGGCTCTATTTTTCATACCGGTGATTGGAAGATTGATCCCGACCCGCTGCTGGGAGAGCCCACCGACATTACCGCCTTGAAAAAAATTGGTGATGACGGGGTGCTGGCCATGGTCTGTGATTCCACCAATGTGTTTAATCACAAAGAATCGGGTTCGGAAAAGCAGGTACTAGAGGGGCTGCGGGAAGCCATTGCTAAGTATCCTGAGTCGCAAGTTTATGTTGGCTGCTTTGCCTCTAACGTGGCGCGGATGCAAAGCATTGCCCGGGCTGCCTTGGAAAATGGCCGACAAGTTGTGGCAGCGGGGCGATCTGTGAACCGGATGGAAATGGCAGCGCGCCACTGTGGTTATATGAAAGATATTCCCGAGTTCTTAACGCCGAAAGCAGCCCGGAAAATTCCAGATTCAAAAAAGTTGGTGATTTGTACCGGCAGCCAAGGAGAGGCACGGGCAGCTCTAAAACGGATTGCCAACGATACTTTTTCGGATTTGAGTTTGTCAGAGGGTGATGTGGTGATCTTTTCGTCTCGGGTGATTCCCGGCAATGAAAAGAAAATTGGTGCGCTTAAAAACCAATTGATTCGCCAAGGATGCCATATCATTACCCAACACCATCATGACATTCACGTATCCGGGCACCCCAGCCAGGAAGAGTTGGTGCAAATGTACGAATGGGTGCGCCCCCAAATTGCCATCCCGGTTCATGGTGAGCTGCGCCATTTGGTGGAGCATGGGAGGCTGGCAAAAAAATGCGGTGTGCCGGAAGTTGTGATCTGTGAAAACGGCAGCTTGGTGCGTCTCTCTCCTGGCCCAGTGGACGTGGTTCAGGATGTGCCAAGTGGCCGGCTATTCCTGGACGGTGATCAGCTGATTGCAACCGATCACCAAGCGATCCATGAGCGGCAGCGGCTCTCGGAAAATGGCCTGGTGGTGTTAACAGTGGTTCAGGAAGAAGAGGGTGTTTTGGCGCTGCCGATTCAGGTGATGTTCCGCGGCCTGGTGACAGACCAAGAGTGCACGGATCGGGTTCATGAAGCAGCGATGGATGCCTACACCCAGATCACTGCTCAAGGAAATGTCAGTGACCAAAAACTGCGTGAGCGGCTGCAAAGAGCAACTCAGTATGTTTTGAAACAACTGATTGGCAAACGCCCCGAGGTCATGGTGAGTTTGGTTCAGGGATAGGGAGGACATGTACTTTGGCTCTTTCATATAAGACAACAGGATGAATTAATATCACTAGAGGAAACGGTATTGATTCTGTACTTCCCCTGGTTTAGCAAACAGGTTTTAAGAGAGTCTGGTTGTTGATATTCTTCCTATAATTTTGTTCAAACGCATTTAACCGTAGGCCCTGACATGCTTCACCGGCGCTCTTGTCTCTGTCCGTGTTTTGCATTAATGTAATAAGTAAGCAGGGATATAGGGTGCTCATGGAAAGAATTTGGGACCAAAAGTCAGGGTGCTACCTGACATCAGCAGGAGAGGGGCCAGGGATGATCCCCGCCTCAAGAGCCGATGTGACCAACGATGGGAGACAAGATTATATTTAAATTATTTAATGGAAAAACCCTTTTAGCGATCGCGCTATTGCTACCGATGTGTTGTGTGATGGGAGCCAACCAAAAAGAAACAATTGGAAAAGTAAAAAAGTGTATTCAGGATGCGGGTTATGATTCTTGTGTTGCGTACCATTACTCTGGTCTTACGCTTAGTTTTACAAGTGAAGTTGGTAATTGTAAGGGAGTTAATGACAAAGCTATTGATTGTATTAACGCCGCTGACAGAGACAGCAGTTAAGTCAGTAAAATAAAATTTATAAAACGATGTGAGCAACGATGGAAGACAAAAACGTGTAAAGATCTCTCTTCAGGAAAAAGTTGAGCGTTGTGCTAGGGACAAAAAGGTCAAGATGATATTTTTACCCTCAAAACCCTGTTTCGCTTATGAAAAACTGGTATTAAAGGCCTCGGGATTTTTGTAACAATAAAACTCAAATGCTTGATGCTTTTCATCAAAGGTCATTAAGACGTTCTTTAAAGTCTCAAGCTTCTTCTTGATGGGCTTTTGATTGACGATCTTCCCTAAATTTATCTGACAATCCTTTATGATTTCTTTAAAAGAAGGCGGGGGTGTTTCAGCGAAAAAATCGATGTCATCAAACGCAAATAAATTATGACATTCTTCATCGGGCATGGGGGGAAGCGGTGTTTTAAAGAAGCAGCTTTGATGAGGGTTTTGACAAACCGTTGTTTGGCATTCACCTATTAAAACATTAATATAGCTCGCAAAGGTTTGTATTTTAGTTTCAAGATGTTGTGGCTTAAAGTAATACGTATCTACCACTTCAACTTTATAACGTCTGGCGGCGCTTTCAATCCAATGATTACTGCTTCCCCACTTTGACAAGTTTCTCACATTCTCATCAAAATCATCAGCTGTGAGCGGATAACCTTGGACGTTAGGCCCAAAAAGAATGATCAAAACAGCAATAAGCAATGTTTTATCTATTTTTCTGTTATTCATACGTTCCCCTCCAAGCGTTTTAAGATGTTGAGATGTCATGGTGAATCAGGTGCTATGGTTAAGTGTTTGTGATGAAGCCTCATGACAGATTAGAAAATTTTGAAACTCTTTGTAGTTGAGAGCAGAATATTTCTAGGTGGATATTGAGTTCCACTAACATTGTGTCGAGTTCTAAGTTTTGTTGACCAATATATTCTGTTATAGACATGAAATCGGCAAGGGTATCGGGTTAGCTTCGGTGTGGCGTCTACCATGTCTTGTGGCGATTGAAAGAGTGATTGAACATGTTCAGGAAAGTCCATGAATGCTCGTTGACGTTGATCAAACTGTTTTTGAGCAAGTGTCTTTAAGTATGACTGCCAACTACGAAGGTTTTTTGCTATATTTTTAGGATTTTCTGGAATTTTAAAAAACTGCAACTCTTTAAAAGCATCTGAATGAGGGTTTGTGACCCCTCTCTTAATGTGCTCTGGAAGGGGAGCCCATCCTGGTGGCTCTGGAGGAAAGCCAGTGCTGCGTGACTGGCTTTATCACTCTCTGGATCTTCTTCAAGAAGAGTAATGGGATGGCTTTGATCTTTTTCAAATGCGTCATAGAGGGGATTTGTTTGAACGAAATGATTGATTGTCAGCAAGGCTTCATGGACAAAATTAGAAAACACCACCACTTTTTGATGCAGGTTATAACGCTTTTGATCGGTTTCAAGATAGATTGTAATGGCGCCTTGAATTTCCGGGATTTTGACCTGTTTTTTAAGGGAACGTAAATTGTCTTCAAAATGCTGTTCCGTTAACGGGTCAAAAGGATAGCTGTGTACAAGAGCACGAGTGCACAGCATAGCTGATAGAAATAGAAGCAAACAACGCATGATATTTATATTTATGGGTTATGTAATTATGCGTTTTCTTGTGAGCTGGGGGCTGCACTTAGATTGAGTTTTTCAATCTTAAGGCTGGCCGCTTCCAGGTCTTGTTGGCAGAGCTTTTTGAGTGCCATCCCTTTTTCATAAAGTTGAATGGAATCTTCCAGAGAGAGGCCCCCTGATTCCATTTTCGTGACGATTTCTTCTAATTGTTTGAGAGAGTCTTCAAATGGTTGCTTTTCTGCTGTCATGTAAGTCTCCTAATGATGTTAGTTTAAAACCGGTTCAACGTGTAGATATGAATCTTGGTGCCCGACCACTTTAACGGTGTGTCCTTTTGGCAAGTCAGGGCCTTTAACAGACCAAAAGCTATCATGAACCTTGATTTTACCCACACCTTGATGAATGGCTTTGACCAGTTGATGATGGGTGCCAATCAGCCCAGCGGCACGGTTGTTGAGATAGGGTTGGCTGGAGCGTGGACTGATGCCTTTGAAAAAGCGATACCAGATCAAAATCAACGCTATGGACAAAACAGAAAAGACGGCCAGTTGCATGCCAACGTCAAGCCCGGGAAAGGCCCAAACGATAAAACCAGCTATCGTTGAAGCAAACCCAAGCCAGAGCAAAAACGCCCCCGGAGCTAAGATTTCCAGACCAAAAAAGAGGGTAGCTAAAACCCACCAATACCAAAATTCAGGGGAGTTGGTTAAAGAGATCATGATTGCTTCTTAGACGCTTTTTTAGACGTATCCGTGTTGAATGCTTCTTTGGCAATTTCGGTGATCCCGCCGATGGCGCCAATGACATTGCTGGCTTCCAGTGGGATGAACATAACTTTGCTGTTCTCGGCTGAGGCCATGTCTTTGAGAGCTTCAACATACTTTTGGGCAACGAAGTAATTGATGGCTTGAATGCTGCCTTTAGAGATAGCGGTGGAAACCACTTGGGTGGCGGTTGCTTCTGCTTGGGCCATACGTTCACGTGCTTCAGCATTCAGGTAAGCCGCTTCTTTTTTTCCTTCCGCTTCTAGAATGGCTGACTGCTTGTACCCTTCTGATCTGAGGATTTCAGATTGCCGGGTTCCTTGTGCCTCAAGAATTTGGGCCCGCTTTTCCCGCTCTGCTTTCATTTGGCGCGCCATGGCGTCAATGAGGTCTTGCGGCGGTTTGATATCTTTAATTTCAATCCGGGTTACACGTACACCCCAGGGGTTGGTGGCTTCATCCACCACGCCCAACAGCTTTTCATTGATGTATTCACGGTGAGACAGCAACTCATCCAGGTCCATGGATCCCATCACCGTTCGGATATTGGTCATGGTGAGGTTGATCACAGATCTTTCGAGATCGGAAACTTCGTAGGCAGCTTTTGGGGCATCCATGATTTGGTAAAAGACAATGCCATCAACATGAACCCGCGCGTTGTCTTTGGTGATGACATCTTGAGACGGGACGTCGAGCACGTTTTCCATCATGTTGATGCGCGCACCAATACGATCGACAAAAGGGATGATAATATGCAACCCAGGCTGCAGCGTTTGGGTGTATTTCCCGAACCGTTCAACAGTGTAGTTATATCCTTGGGTCACGGATATCACCGATTTATAAACCGTTGCCATCGCAACGATTGCTAGTGTTATAGCAAAACTTTCAAATCCAAACATTGAGCACCTATTGTTTTATTCATTAAGATAGCATTTTTTTGGGATTAGAAAAATCATTAAAAAATAGGGGAAATCCTGAGGAGCAACGCCGTTTCGATGGGGGGATTCTAATGAATACGGAAGAGATTGCCACGTCGGCCTAAAGCCTCCTCGCAATGACGATTTCTATGCACGTCATCCTGAGAAGTAACGCGACGTGAGGATCTAACGAATAAGGAAGGGGATTCTCACGCTCCATTCTGTCGCTCAGAATGACGAGTAAAAAATAAAGAACACTGCCTCGCAAGGGCGAAAAATACACGTCATCCTGAGGAATGGTGCAGCCATGACGTGAGGATCTAATGAATAAGGATGAGATTGCCACGTCGGCCCAAAGGCCTCCTCGCAATGACGAAGAAGAGGATGAGATTGCCACGGTCGCGGCGCTCCCTCGGAATTGTAAGTTTGAAAAGTGACGTAAGAGAGGCAAAGACACGGATGACGATGGTTTTTTCTTATATTATTTACAATCGACGCGTGCTTTATACTTGATTTTTTCAAATAAATATATATGTATATTTTAAATTATTTAGAGGCCAAATATGAAGATTTTTGTTTTTTTACTTCTCGCTCTTTCATTTCTGACGCATGCTAATATCCAGGATTGGTATGAAAATCCCACCTATGATACAGGAGAATCTCTTGTAAGGTCTTGTGCGGAGAGCAATCATTCCATTAACTCTTCAGCTCAGAAAGCCCTTCAAAATTTTTTTTTCAACGAGAGGAAGAAATGACTCTTCCGCAGGGGCTTGAAAAAAGAGATTTTGCTCTTTTCCTGGCTGCGCAACAAGAAGTGCCGAAGATTCATGAGCTTAAAAATAAAGAGGAAATATTTGGCATTTTAGAAGCGGTTCAGAAAATAACTAAAAGTGCGTTTGCAAAACTAATTACCCAGGCAACAGGCTCAGCAGAGTTGGAAAAATTTCATCCTCTTTTGAATCTACTAGAAGTTGACTATTATTATCTTTACAACTTTGGATTTAATACCAAGTATTCTGTTTTTGTCAGAACCAATGTGGCCGCTGGACGTTATGACCAGCAACCCATGAACCTGTTCCAAACAGCAGCCTTGTACCACCAGCTGTGGCTTGGAGAAGATTTCGATCATGATCAGTATCAAAAAATACACAAACTTCATCAAGACCAAGGTGAGGGCGCTCGTGTTTTTGAACAAGATGGCAAACTAGACATCGCCCTTGATGGACGGTACTTCTATAACGAAGAGAGTGCTTTGCCTGAAGATATTCAGCGATCAGATCTTAAAAAGATGTATGACGGGTACGTGCAACATTTAAACCAGGTTCATGCTTATCTAAATGGTCTCAGATGTAAGCTTTTTGAATTCATTGAAAGCTGAAGTCTGAGACAGGCCGCACAAAAGGTTATCGATGTCATCGACGCATATGAGCCTCCCCACGCAAAAAATTTTCATTAGAAAAAGACTTTAAACGGATTGTGACAGATAAATATACGAGACATATTGAATATGTTCAAGGTGCGCTTATGCAATCTTATATGCAGTTTTGATAAAAAGGGCCTGGAAAAAGATTGATACAGAAAACTATGGCTGCCTTTTGACCGACTTTTACTGTGATGCCTATGAGCTTAAAATGACTCTTGAGTCTGAATCAATACCCTATCATCTTTTCCACGGAACAAATTCAGGAATTCTTTCCAATATTCAATCTTCTAAAAGCCTGATTCCAATGGGGATTCTTGCGAAATTTGGGATTGTCCCCCTCACTGGTGAATTAGCCAGTGGGTCAATAAAAGAAGGTGTTAACAATTCAAATCTTTCAGGAACGAATGAGTTAGGTCTCTACACAGCTTCTGGCTATGCTGAAAGTCCAAGCTGTTTTGTGGTGGATGAAAATTCGTTTAGTAAGCGGCTTAAGGGGGTAATTCGAGTCTATAATAATGGTGATATTAATCCTTTTCGAGAGTTAGAAGACTTTAGCGAATCAGGTATTCTTACTTTCGTTGACTCGACTTCTGATTACTTTTCTCCTATGGAGCAACATTTTGTAGGGCTTAAAGAAAAGCTACATGGTTTTGAGCATCGCATTAGACAGTTAAAGAAAAGCGGTCAGGGGGTTGATCAACCTGAATTTTCAAAAATATTAGAAAATTATCTATCCATTGTGAATGCCTATGAAAAATCAAGTCGATATATAAAACGTGTACTTCCTAGAGAAGAAGGCGGTCAATATCAGGATTACTATTTTTACACGCCTTTTAAAACGCTTAAAGGTATATTGGAAGGGTGTATAAGCGCCACTCAAGAAGAAATCACGCCGCTCAGTCCAGAAGAAAAGGAAACGCTTAAACCTGAAAATATTTTTCCAATTGTGGTTGCATCTCCTTTGCCAGGTCATATGATTTACAATCTTAAAGGAGAAATAACTTACAATGCCTCTTTATCACTCAAAGAAGATATTGGCGCTTTCTTCGTTCCAGAAAAATGGATGCCATATATGGCGCAGTGGCTTGTGGATCACGGCATCACTGAAGACGGAAAAGGACCCAAAGTTCTCGATTTCAAAAATCTTGAAGACTACGCGAGAAAAGAGAGAGCTTAACGTCTACAAAGGTGACGAAGGAGAGGAAGGGGATTGCCATGTTGGCCCAAAGGCCTCCTTGCAATGACGATTCTTTTTATACACGTCATCCTGAGGAACGAAGTGACGTGAGGATCTAAATTATAAGAGTTGAGATTGCCACAGTCGTTTCACTTTTTCGCAATGACGAAGAGGTAGGGTTGAGATTGCCTCTCTCTCCTTGTAAGGGGGGGGGTATTTTAAGCCCGTTTACACGCAATGTTGGCTTTTTCAACCTTGATCTCGGACAGCTTAAAATCCGAGGGGTCTTCGGAGGATTTGATGTGAACTTAGCAGGCCATTTTCCAATGGTTAGATTTTCATACATAATATAGTATGCATTTTGATCTAGGGCATTTATTGCGCCATCAAGTGTATACTTTTCATCTGTTGCAAGATCAACAGCAAGAGACTTTTTCTTGCCTTTTTTAAGGTTTTCTTCCTGGATTTCTTTTAGGTCTTTTGGCGTTACTATTTTCAGATTAATCTTAATAATCCCGCCATTGTTGCTAAGAGCTTGTTTAATGTTCAGCGTTTTTTTGATGATTCCTTTTGCAACGGATCCTAATCCCATTGGTAATTTACTTGCTTCTTGGTTTGCTCGCGTTTTAAGTTTGGGTTTGTAGGCATTTAAACACGCTTCGATCTCTTGGCCGTTGGTGACCATATAATACGACCCGTTGCTGGGGAAGTGGGTTTCCCCGACCAAAGTATTGTAATCAAGGGGCACGGTGATCGGCGCTGCACGGGTATCATCCCCCCAGCACATGCCGAGAGGAAGAATGAGTGATAGCAGCAAAGATGTTTTTTTAAGACTGTTCATGAGGATACCTAATTACTTTTTGACTTCGCATACCATTGCAACTTCTTTGACTTTGATGGGACAACTAATCACTTTCGGGGTTGAGGCGAATGTATAACCTCCCACTAAAGGTATCTTGAGGTTAATGCCCGTATAAGTCAGGTAGTAAGCATTTGGATCAACTTTGACGCGCTTCATATTTCCGGACTCATTTTTATGGACCAAGTCTTTGGGAGGCTTTTCAAAATCACTCCCTTTCATGAAAGAAAGGTTTAAGTATTGTTGGGAATCAAAGGCTTTTTGCACAGTCATTTTAGCAAGGTTTTCATAGTTTTGGCCAAGACCCGTAGCCCATTTAATGGCATAGGCACTTTTACCACCGATGCTGTCAACCGCTTTTTTGGTCACGTCTTTTAAGCCCTCAGTATTACTATCAAAGCAGTTCAAAACCTCTTTATAATTTTGAACCACATATGTTTTTCCACCAGAAGGGAAAGGAGTAGAGGATGTTAGGACGGACATATCGTGCGGAAGGTTGACGTTGTTGGCAGACAGGCCAAGGGATAAGCCCAAGACAAGGGTTGAAACTTTTAAACGCATAGTTATCTCCACTGTTAGATACATCAAGTATTGATCCGAAAAAATAAAATGTAAAGCCTAAAAATGTAGGCTTGGAGGTATAAAAAAAGCCCCTTCGGATCAGGAAGGGGCTTTTTGGCTTTAGGTTTTGGTAGAAGGAAGCCTATTTTTTGGCGCTGCCTTCTTTCACTTTTTCCAGATCCAAAGAAGAGCCGAGGATATCACCCAGGCTGGCACCGCTGTCGGAAGAACCAAATTCAGCCCTTGCTTCTTTTTCTTCTTTGATTTCTCGGGCTTTGATCGACAAGGTAAAGCGACGGCTTTTGTGATCAATGTTGGTGATCAGAGCATCCACACGCTCATCAACAGCAAAACGATCAGCGCGTTGTTCACCACGGTCACGGGCCAAGTCAACTTTTTTGATAAAGCCGGGAACTTCTTGCTCCCCAATGACGACATCAAGTCCAGCTGCTTGAACCTTTTTGATGGTACAGGTCACAACATCACCGTTTTTGACATTGCCCATTTGCTCAGCGAATGGATCGCCTGACAGTTGTTTAATGCCAAGGACAACTTTTTCTTCGGTTGGCTGAATGTCAAGAACTTTAGCGGTTACTTCCTGGCCGACCTTGTATTCTTTGAGCGCTTTGTCACCGGACTCATCCCAGCTTAGGTCATTCATGTGAACCAGGCCGTCAATGTCGGGGGCGACATTTACAAACAAACCAAAATCAGTGATATTTTGAATGGTTCCTGTGATGACAGTACCTGCTGTGTACTCCGCAGCAAATTTTTGCCATGGGTTTTCAATGCATTGACGCAGGCTCAGGCCAATACGACGTTTTTCAAGGTTCATCTCGATGATCTTGACTTCAACCTCTTGTCCTGGCTTCATGACTTCTTGAGGATTGGTGCTTTTTTTGCTCCAAGACAACTCGGATGCATGAACCAGTCCTTCAATGCCGGGCTCAAGTTCAACAAATACGCGGTAGTCGGTCACGTTGGTGACTTTTCCTTTAACGGTTTCATCAAGCTTGTATCTGTCTTCAATGCCGATCCATGGATCTGCTTCAAGCTGCTTCATGCCGAGAGAGATCCGCTTGTTTTCTTCATTGAACTTAATGATTTTAACGCGGATTTTTTGACCAATCTCAAGCTTGTCAGCCGGATGATTGATGCGTTGCCATGAAATGTCAGTGAGATGAAGCAAGCCATCCACACCACCCAAATCAACAAAGGCACCATAATCGGTTACGTTTTTGACCATGCCGTCAAGCTCGAGGCCTTCGTGCATTTTTTCTAAGATTTCTGAGCGTGCTTCCGCGCGTGTTTCTTCCAAAACAGCCCGGCGAGAAACAACAATGTTTCCGCGTTGACGGTCCATTTTAAGAATCATGAACGGTTGTTCGATGTCCATTAATGCGCTTGTGTCTTTAATGGGGCGAATATCAACCTGACTGCCAGGCAAAAACGCCACGGCGCCGGATAGATCAACAGTGAATCCGCCTTTAACGCGGTTGGTCATGACACCCAGTACTTTTTCTGATTTATCAAAGGCCACTTCAAGTTCGGCCCATACTTCTTCACGTCGGGCTTTTTCAAAGCTGAGAACGATTTCTCCGTGACGGTCTTCAAGGCGATCAACATAGATGTTGATTTTTGAGCCGACTTTGTAATTTTTAGCAACACTGCCGAGTTCTTTTTTTTCAACCCGACCTTCGGATTTAAGACCCACATCGATTACAAAAGCATCATTGTCTTCTGCGATAATGGTTCCTTCTACCACTTTGCCTTCAAGGGATTCGGTGCCTTTAAAGGACTCCTCAAGGAGTTGGGCAAAATTTTCTTCTAATTGGTTTGTTTGATTTGTTGTCATTGTTTGTTAGTAGTTTCCTTTCAAGTATATTTCAAAGCTTTTTCAAGCAATGATGCGCTGAATATTAGCAGGGCTTTCCTGAAATAGCAACTTGCTTGTGAGCAGGATAGACGCCGATTATAAAAGGAGTTGTTAGACAGACTGACCAGGCTTTATAGCTGTCTTGCGCTTGGCTGCTGCGCGGGTCCAATACTGAGGGCGATCTTGCTTCATTGTGTAGCACTCTTCCTACTCATCCCATTGATACATCAATGCTCTTAACTTCCAATGGTCACCTCTAAAGGTTGCAAAAGCAACGCGATCAACTTCTGATCCACCAAATTCAGGCAGGCCTCTTTTATAGTGGAGTTGAAGACTTCCTGCTTGATAGTGAGCATGAGAACTGACCTCTATAATGGCATGGTAGTCTGATTGAAAGATGTGATGAAGGCTGATAGATTTCTTGTCAGGTCCAATAGGGGCAAGGCCAGCGCGCATGCGATCTACGTTTGTCCTTCCCTTATCATCAACCAGATTTGGGTCAATTAGAGCATCATTTTCAATGACAAAGCGCTTGAGTGATTTACCATTAGCGTCTGTGAGGCGACGATCACGGATTAGGACTGTCCGGGAAACCCCCATTTCTTTTGAAAGATTAAGGGTGCTATATGCCTGTTCAGAAAGCAGCTTTCTTGAGAGGGAATTTAAAGAGGGGTTTTTAAAGAAGTTGGATTTAAGGTCATAAATTTTAGATTTAAGGTGTTCTAGCGACTTATTTTCATGACTGAGAGTTTGACTGACATCAAGGGTAAAATTAGATCGTATCACGGTGGCGCCTTCGAACTCTTTGAAAAATTTTTTATGAAAATTCTCTTTTCGCGTTCTGAGTGTGTATCTATGTGTTGCAATGGGATTTAGGGTTTGGAGGGGAGATTCAGCTTTCACTTCTTTTAAAGAGGTCACAATTGAGCTGAAGGGGAAAGAGTCATTATCCCCAGGGCTCCCTACAGAAAAACATATAGAAGCAGATGGCTCTAGCAATCCTGTATCTTTACGCTTGGCTGGTGTGGGAGTGGCAGCGAGAAGGAGTTTGGCTTCTTTAATCTGCTCTCCGAGAGAGGCCCGCTTTTTTTCCTCAGAAGTATAAGGTTTGGACTTTGGCCCTGTGTAGTTGGGAGGAGAGATCTGCTGTAATGGACGTCTTCTTTGGGCATGTCTTGGTGTTACGAAATTTTGATGGGGAGAAAATAAATAGAGCTCTTTGGGATTTTGAGCTGGCTTTCGAAAGCGGTTACTTGCGGTATCATCATTTTCATGATGCTCGTGAGAGCCAGCCTTTACTGTTGTGTGGAAAGAAATAAAAGAGATAAAAAATTAACAACAAATTATTTTTTACTTAATACACGTATATCGACAATAATCAAAATAAAAAATTAATATTTTTGTTATTTACTTATATTTATTGTTTAAACACGCATCTTTTACTTTGATGTTATTCTTTCAATCGATGATGGAGGCTGACGTGAGATAGGGGATGGATCTTGGGGCAAAAGATTGATAATCTTTGAAAATGATTCCTAATGATACCTATCAAACTGTCAGTTCCCTCTCGATTTCGATCCAGCGAACGATGTCTGAGACTTTTTCATCTGTGCGTGTCCAGGGAGAAATTTCTGCCTTAAAAGTTCATAGCTCTGGACACATTTACTTAACGCTTAAAGATGAACAGTCTGTTATGGATGCGATTATTTGGAGAGGGGTTGCCTCCCGATTGGCACATAAGCCGGAGGAGGGGTTGGAAATTAGATGTCTTGGGCATGTGACAACGTATCCGGCACGCTCAAAGTATCAACTGATCATTACGACGTTTGAACCCGCGGGCGTTGGGGCGCTGTTAAAACTATTTGAAGAGCGCAAAGAAAAATTGCGCCTTGAGGGACTTTTTGATGCGGCGCGGAAAAAACAGCTTCCGTATTTGCCCAAAAAAATTGCGGTGATTACTTCTGAGACAGGGGCTGTAATCCAAGATATTCTGCACCGAGTTGAAGAGCGCTTTCCTTGTTTCATCTTACTTTGCCCGGTGGCGGTTCAAGGAGAGGGATCTGTTCCCTCTATCCAATGGGCGCTGCGCCAGCTGGAAGCTCTGCCAACTCAGGATAAGCCTGACCTTGTTATTTTGGCCCGGGGTGGTGGCAGCCTTGAAGATTTATGGGGATTCAATGATGAAGGCCTTGCGCGGCAAATTGCTGCTTTTTCGATTCCGATTATAACGGCTGTGGGCCATGAAACGGATACCACGCTGGTTGACTATGTCTCTGACCGGCGCGCGCCAACGCCAACGGCGGCTGCCGAAATCGCCTTGCCGGTGCGATCTGACTTGATTAAGAACGTTTCAAATTTGTCTCTGCGTTTGAACAATACAGTGTCCGCCCTGTTGGACCGCGCGAAAATTTTGGTTCATGGCTTGGGTCAACAACTGGTTCACCCCCGTCAGGCTTTTGAACAACTCAATATCCGGCTTGATGATTTGGTGGAGCGGCAGCGCACCCAGGTGCAGCATCAACTGGATAGATTAACTTGGCATTTATCCAACTTGGGGAGAGCTTTGCGCCCTCCTCACTTGTTGCTTCAGGATGGCCGAAATCAATTAGCACATCTGGATCACCGGTTGCAAAAAGCTTGGAGCCAGTCTGTTGTGGGGCCGCGACAAGAAAGATTGAAAAGTTTTGTGCATGTGCTGTCGTCATTGGCACCGCAAAACACGCTCAAGCGGGGATATGCAATTGTGACCAGAACGTCATCAGCTGAAATTATTAGCTCACGCGTAAAAGCAGAGCAAGAGAGGGACCTGTCGATACAGTTTCACGACGGCGTGGTGAAGACACAGGTCGAGGGTGATTAAAAGATTTTTGATTGCGTGGGATCTGGTTCATCGTACTGATAATAAAAAAATCAATGATACTCGCGAAATCATCGCTTTCTCATTGATTTTGATCTTATATAGGCATGAATGTGATCGTTAAAGATTCGAGAGACTCAAAGGGTCTGATTAGTCATAGTAACTATAACGACCGTCCGTAGTACAATACCATTTAAATTCATTTTCGTTTTCTTTTTTATCACCGTATCGATATGCGGAACCTAGTTTAATATGAGTAATATTCGTTGACTTATCCAGTCGATTTGGTTTGTTAAAGATGCAATATCCGTCTTTAACTTTTTTACCAGCATCGATTTCAGGTTGGCCTTTTATTGTAAGGATGACAGTTTCATCGCCACAAAGCATTTCGTTTGGCTTGAGCTCTATATCTCCTAGTTTAAGTGTCAAACTTGTTGTGTTTTCAACGCCCCACTCTGTATTGGGGGATGATTCACATTTATAGGGTTTTTTTCCTTGGACAGCGAGTGCGGCAAAAATTGCCAGTGGTAATAAATATTTTTTCATGGTATTCCTCCCTTTTATTTAAACGTATTACAATAATAGCAGCTTTACAAGGACTCAGTCGATGACGCCCTTGGGATAACCAAAAGGCAGAATCTAAGGCGGACGATTCGCGCTTTCATACACAGCTTTTTTAACATTTGGTTAAATTCACTAAAAGAGATTTTCTTTTGGATGGGGAAAATTAAGTATTTCAATTTTTCAGTATTTTCAAGGGTTTAGGGGACTGCCTATCAATTAAGCAAAATCAAGAAAAGTCAACAATTCGAAGCGTGTATGTTGTATGTTCAATAATTATCCATATGGTTATCCACAGATACCGTGGATATCTTTTTTTCTTGAGGACAGCAGCCTTGTTAACACTGATTTATACAACTTTTGAAACCCATCAAGATGCGATGCAAATGGCAAAAAATCTGTTGGAGAAGCGATTGATTGCGTGTGCCAATATAAACCCACCGCATACAAGTCTGTATCATTGGAAGGGCACAACATGTGAAGGGCAAGAGGTGTCTGCCTTGTTTAAGACCACGGCTGCAATGAGCGAAGAAGTGAAGGGATATGTTGAGCAGACGCATCCCTATGATTGTCCCTGTATCGTGGTGCTTGAGGCTGATGATGCATCCAGGTCTTTTTTGTCTTGGGCGGAAGAGCAGGTGAACCCTGACGTGTAAGAGGCGGTATTATGATACCGCATCCTTCATGGGCTGCTGAATAAAGGTTGACGAACAAGAAAACCTTTGATAACACTGCTGCATAATTTAGATGGATATCTTCATGAAAACCTACAGCCTTAAACATTCTGAGATTGAAAAAAAATGGATCGTTGTTGATGCAACTGATCTTGTCCTGGGTCGTTTGGCCAGCTATATCGCCAATAGCCTCCGGGGGAAAAACAAACCCACCTATACACCGCACCTAGATTGTGGTGATTATGTGATTGTGATTAATGCAGATAAAGTTCACATGACAGGTAAAAAATGGACTGATAAAGTTTTTTATTGGCACACAGGATACCCAGGCGGTATTAAAAGCCGTACCCTGAACCAGATTAGAGAGGGAAAATTCCCTGAGAGAGTGATTCAAAAAGCCGTACAAAGAATGATCCCGAAAGGCCCCCTTGGTCGCGCGCAGCTTAAAAACTTGCATGTATATGCTGGTCCTGAGCATCCGCATCAAGCACAAAAGCCAGAGACGGTTCAATTTGCTACTTTTAACGCTAAGAATCAAAAAAGATAATTTTTTAATCGGAAGGATCATTTTTCATGTCAACGCTTGAAACACTTAAAGAAAACCTTAAAGACACTATATCGGATTCTTTAAAAACTGAAAAAACTAAGAAAACAGATAAGTTGGGTCGTTCTTATGCGACCGGAAAAAGAAAAGATGCGGTTGCCCGTGTGTGGATTAAACCAGGATCAGGAAACGTGACGGTGAACAAACGTGATTGGACTGTATACTTTGGACGTCCAACACTCCGTATGATTTTGGTGCAACCGTTTGAAGCAACCAAACGCCTTGGACAGTATGATGTTATGTGTACCGTTCATGGTGGCGGGCTTTCTGGTCAAGCGGGGGCGGTTCGCCACGGTATTGCCAAAGCTCTTTCACAATTTGAGCCAGATCTGCACACGTCTCTTCGTCGCGGTGGGTTCATTACCCGTGATAGTAGAACGGTTGAGCGGAAAAAATACGGTCGTCGTAAAGCCCGTCGTAGCTTCCAATTCTCGAAAAGATAGTAACGATCTTTTAATAAATGTATCCAAAAAGATCCCCCTTCACGGGGGTTTTTTTTATGGGATATTGACCAGGGCCAAGTTGAGAAGTTCTAAGATAAAAGGCTGTGACCTCAAACGCTTTGAAGGGGACAAGGAAAAGGAGGCAGTAGGGTCAAGAGGCAGGACATAGAAGAGGGGAGGCAGAGCACTCAGGAAAGAATTACCCCCTTATGCAGCAGGGTTACTGGATGGGTGTGGTTTCTTTATGGGGTATAAAGAAAAATAGTTTTTGCCATTGATCCATAGATGTAACAGCGCTGGTTTGTTTGCCTCTAGGGCTTTCTGTAATTGTTGATTAGCTTCATTGGCACTTGTAACAGGTGTATCATTAATTTTTAAGAGAACAGAATTATCAAAGATATCTTTTTGGTAGTCGATTGGAATATGGGTTACAAGACACCCTTTGAGGGTATTAGGGATATCATTTTTAATGCGATCTAAAGACGTGATATCTTGAACTTGAAGAGATAGAGGACTTTGTCCTTTTTGACTATGGAAAGGGTGGCCTTCATTTTTGGTTAAGAGCGCAGGCGTTATAGGAATGATCACCTTTTGTTCCTGTTGATCTCTGAGGACTGTCAGCTCAATTTCATTGGACAAGGCATTGAGCGTGACAAGTTCTGGTGCACCATCAGCAGAGTCTAAAACTTCTTCATTTATGTATGTAATTAAATCTCCAACACGTAGACCATGCTTATACCCCGCGCCACCTTTGTCGATTCCAGAAATGATGGCACCTACAGGGCGGTCTAGCTTTAAGTAATCTGCAAGAGCGGGGGAGAGATTCTGAAGTTCAATCCCTAAGGAGAGGCGTTTGACATGACCATATTTGATTAATTCCAAAACGATAAATTGACTCAGGCGCGCTGGCGTAGCAAAGCCCAATCCAACACTGCCTTCGGTTGGAGAGACGATGGCTGTATTAATGCCAATGACTTCTCCGTTTTCGTTGAGCATGGGGCCACCCGAGTGCCCCAAACTCATGGCAGCATCGGTTTGGATGAAACCAGACACCTGGTTGGCTATGTTGAGGCCGATATCGTTGTTGGTCAGCGCCCTATGGGGGTCGGAAACAATGCCTGCCGAGACCGATCCAGAAAGGCCAAAGGGGGTGCCAATTATAAAGATGCGCTGCCCAAGATAAACGGGCTTGGCATTCCAGCGGAGGAATGGGAGGCTTTTTTCTGTTTCTATTTTTAAAACAGCGATATCTGTCAGGGGATCAATGCCAACGATCTCTGCAGGTTTTTCTGGTTGATTTAAAACCTGAATTGAAACGTGTTTGTCTGAGTTAACGTTATGAGCGCTGGTGACAATATAACCATTTTCTGAGATTAAAAAACCGGTGCCAAAGGTGGCTTTATCATTTCTTTGTGGGGAAGGGCTGCTGACGAAAATGCTGACGGTTGCACTGCGGGCGTGCTCCATTTTGTAGCTTAAAGATGATTTAGCCAAAAGGCTTGTGCAGCAGAAGATAAAAAATAAAGGAATTGACGCTTTAAAGGACATAGTGGCACTATACAGCAGTTAAATATCAAAGGCAATCTTGACCCTAAGTTATGTCTAAACATGCAATCAAAGAAACAATAGACTGGCTTTCAGAAATTGGCGTTGATGAAATAATTTCTCCTCAACCGACCTGTAAGTTTGAGAAGGCGCCTGATGGGCACCTGTCTGTCGAGCCTGTGACGCAAAAGTCAGCCGTTGACGAGAAGGTGAAAGAGATCCACCAGCCAGAAATGGATCACATTCAAACCCTTGATGATCTTCAGGAATATATGAAGCGGTTTGATCGATGTGAGCTAAAAAACACTGCAACAAACATGGTTTTCTCGGATGGCACCCCTAAAGCAACAGTCATGATTATTGGCGAGGCGCCGGGCGCGGATGAGGATCGCCTGGGTAAGCCTTTTGTTGGCATGAGTGGAAAGCTTTTGGATAAGGCGTTGCTCTCTGTTGGTTTGTCGCGTGAGAAGAATGTCTACATTAGTAATATCATTCCCTGGCGCCCCCCAGGAAATAGGCCGCCCACACAGGATGAAATTGATACCTGCTTACCCTTGATACAAAAGCATATCCAGCTGATTAACCCTGCGCTGATTCTTTGTGTGGGGAGTGTGGCTGCAAAATCACTGCTTGCCAGCAAGCTTGCGATTTCGAAATTACGCGGGGGGGTGCATTTATATCAGGTTGGCGATAAACAAATCCCCCTTTTCGCAACCTATCATCCGGCTTTTCTTTTACGCTCCCCCTATCGAAAAAAGGATGTGTGGTCTGACCTGTTGATGGCGCGTCAAAAATTAATCACTCTTGGCTTAGAGGGTTGATTACAAGTTTGGTGGATCCCCTTCTTTTGTGCCTTTGCGTCGGCCTAACGCTTGTGCTGTCTATTCAAGATATTTCTGCCCGCGTGATTCAAACAATTGACTTGCTGTTTTTAGCCCTGTGGTTTGGGGGGCTTGCCGATCAAAAAATATATCACTTGGCGTTGATTATTCTAATTGCTGGCGTTTTATTTGGGCTTCTTTTCTTAGCTGAAAAAGTAGGAAAAAAAAAGATGTGTGGCAGCGGAGATGTTTGGCTCTTGGCTGTTTTTTTGAGTCATCTGCCTGTTGATAAATGGCCCTTTTTCTTTATTGGGACGGGACTTTTAGGCATGCTATGGCATTATACGGGCATTCAAAAACCTAAACCCACTCCCATGGTTTTTGTTTTAACTGCCTCTTTTTGGAGTGTTTATTTTTTCTGAGCGTGGTTTCTAAAGAAAAGAAGATGCAAGCACACAAGCATCATCAAGATCAAAAGAATCGCAAAAATTGTATCAGAAAGGTAATGGCCAATTTGTGCCATCCGAACGCCTGCCATTATAAAAATCCACAGCGCAATAAGGTAAAGGCCTTTCTGTCTATATTTTACTGGTATGAGAACAAGAAACGCTAAAAATGCCGTTGCAACAGCGACCTCTCCAGAGACAAAAGAGCAATTTTTATCGCAATCAAGGCCAATTTTAAAGGGCGGGGTGTACGTTTTCAAATTTTGAATCACTTGACCGGGGCGGGCGCGTTTAAAAAAGGGTTTAATGAGCCAATCGGATAGAACAACCCCTGCAGAAATGAGAGACGTTAAAACATATAGATAGGGCGTTAGATGGTGCCATGCCCGCGATCGTAGGTATTTGATGAGATAAAATAAAGAGTATCCAAGCGATATGTAAAGAATAAGGAAGTTGGTCCGCCTGAGGAGGTATAAAAGCTGACTGTACCAAGATCCTTGCTTGTGATGGAATTTGTACAAGGCTAGTGAAAGAGACAGGTCAGTATCAGGATAATAGCAGAAGAAAGCGTAACATAGCAGGGTGAGTGCGATAACGATGCTCAAAAGAGAAAGAGAGGTGTTCCTTGATAGAGCAGATGTTTTTTGGGTATTTTTTAGGCCCATTTGATAAGACAGGCGCCCCATGACAGACCCGCACCCAAGGCATCAAGTAAAACCAGATCCCCTTTTTTGAAGGGGCTGTTTGTTTGCGCCCAATCCAAAGCTAGGGGAATGGAGGCCGCTGATGTATTGGCATGTTGATCAACAGTGCTAATAATACGCTCTTCGGGTAAGCCGATATGATCAGCTGTTGCTTTAATGATGCGTGCGTTGGCCTGATGGGGCACAAACCAATTAAGATCCTTGGCATCCATATTATTTTTTTTGAGCATATCTTCAGCGGCTTGAGCGAGCTTTTGGACCGCTTCTTTAAAAACGGAGCGACCATTCATCACAACCTTACCGCTATCGCCTGTTTGGCCCACACCGCCATCAGCATAGAGGATATGATCAAGGGAGCCATCGTTATAGAGTTGGCAATCCAGAATGCCTGTGTTGGGAGTTTCTGAGCGGTCTAATAAAACACAGCCAGCACCATCTCCAAAAAGAATGCAGGTTGATCGATCTTCCCAATCCAGGAGGCGACTAAAAACTTCTGCGCCAATGATCAAGGCTTTTTTGATGGAAGGGTTTGAGCGCATCATGGCGTTTCCAACCGTTAAGGCTGTTATGAAACCGTTACAAGCGGCTTGGCCAATATCAAAGGCCATACAGTTTTTGATTTCTAGTTTTTTTTGAATGATGGCCGCGGTTGAAGGGAAAGTAAGATCGGGCGTAGATGTGGCACAAATAATAAGGTCAACATCAGAGGGGGAAACTTCGGCTTTGAAGAGAGCTTGAACACATGCTTCTGCAGCTAGGTCAGAGACCATTTCTGCGCTAGAGGCGATATGTCTTTGTTTAATGCCTGTTCGTTGGGTGATCCACTCATCTGACGTGTCTAGAAATTGAGCGAGGTCATCGTTGGTTAGCACTTTTTTAGGTAGGTAGGACCCTGTGCTGGATATCACAATTGAATCTTGTTTCATTCTTTTACGCGTTTAAATTTATTGAACTTTAAGATAGTTGGCTTTTGGATGCAATCAAATCTCTTTCGATTTGGTGGCTAAAATCGTATTGATTGAGTTTGTAAGCAACTTCGATGGCGTTTGCAAACCCTTTGGCAGAGGCGCCACCATGGCTTTTGATGGCAAGGCTTTTGAGTCCCAAAAACATAGCACCATTGTATTTAACAGGATTAAAGTGATCACCAAGGCCACTATTTTTCCGGCTGGAGAAGAACTTTAAGATTTTGAACAGTAGATTACTCTGCATTTTTTCTTTGAAGACTTGCGCAATGGCACTGCCGATCCCTTCAGCTGTTTTGATGGTTACATTGCCCGTGAAGCCATCAGTTACAACAACATCCGCTTTGCCTAGGGGGATATCGTTTCCTTCAACGAATCCCATGTAATTGACGACATCAGGGAGGTTCTTTAGTTTTTGGTGTGCTTCATGGAGTTCAGGCTTGCCCTTGAGGTCTTCGCGGCCAATATTAAGAACGCCTATCTTGGGTGAGTCGATGTTTAAGAGGTCCCTTGAAAAGGTTTTACCCATAATGGCAAATTCCACCAATTGCTTGGGGGAGCACTCAATGTTTGCCCCCATGTCAAGAAGGATGCATTTGCCAACGGCTGTGGGGAACGTTGTGGCAATCGCTGGGCGGGTGACGCCCGGAATTGTTTTCAGTAATATGGTTGCCAGAGCCATGTAAGCACCGGTGTTACCGCCTGAGACAATGCCATCAACTTGACCATCAGCAACCGCTTGAAGAGCAAGGCGCATGGATGTGTTTTTACGTCTAATTGCCTTGCTAATTACTTCATCGTTGGTAATGAATTCAGGGGCGTCATGAAGAATGCATGTGTTTGTGAATGATGTCAGATAAGATGAAAGCTCTCTCTTAATGACGTCTGAGGGTCCAAAGAGGTGAAACTCAATATCAGGATGCTTTTTATGGGCAAGCGATAAAGCTTTGATAATTGTCTCGGGACCTTGATCGGTCCCCATAATATCTATTGCTAATTTTACGCCTGTCACACTATCAGAGAGGGAAAGAGTTATTCTTCAGCGGCGGCTGATTCTTGACTGAGGTCAAGAACCTGTTTTTTGTTGTAAAAACCACAAGACAAGCACACATGATGAGGGCGAGAAATTTCACCACAGTTGGCGCACTCTTGGCCAGCTACTGGTTTCAAAGCGTGGTGTGAACGACGCATATTTCTTTTTGACTTGGATGTTTTTCTTTTAGGGACTGCCATTGACTTTCCTTAAGTTTGCACTATTTCACAGCATAATTAGAAGAAATAAGCCCAAAATGCAAGGTATTTTTTTACCTTTAAAACCAACCTTAAATATCGTTCTTTTTCAGGGCAAAAAAAACGGCACCGCGATTTTGTTGTGCAGCCTTCATTTGATAGCGGGTTTGAGTCCAATTCGGGAACGTCTTTTGTGGGTTGCTTTGATTTTCCCACGTGAAAAAAGGGGTGTTATGAATTCTTTTTTCAATCCATGCCGCATAATCAACATGATCTGTTGCAATCAAAAGCATGCCCGATTTTTTTAAAAGACGATGAAAAAGCTCTAATGAAGGTTCTTGAATCAGACGTCTTTTGTTATGTTTCTTTTTGGGCCAAGGATCTGGAAATAAAATATATATTTTGTCCAGAGATGCCGCGTCAAAGCGTTCAAGAAGGGTGAGCGCATCGCCCCTGAAAATGCGTGCATTGTTTAAATTTAAGTCTTTTGCCTTTTGATAAAAAGAACAAGCCCCATTGATGAAAGGTTCACACCCAAAAAAGGCCTCATTCGGTGCAAGAGCGCATTGATGTGCCAGATGCTCGCCTGCACCAAAGCCAATTTCAACAGTGATTTTTTCAGGGGTAAAATTAAATAAATCCGAAGGATTGAGAGAGCCCTCAAGCGCTTTTTCAGGGGAAATGCCATAGCAGGCATTCCCTTCAGCCAGGATTTCTTTTTTAGTTTCTGATAAGGGACGTCCGAGGCGCCGTCCAAAAACCATGGATTTTGCGATTATTCGGCTTTTTGTTGAGCGGGTTTGTTCTTGGCAAGGCCCCGTCTTTTAGCAGGGATTCTAGCTTTTTTACCAGTCAAATCACGTAGGTAGTAAAGCTTAGAACGGCGAACAGATCCTTCGCGGACAATTTCAATGCGAATGAGGGGAGAGTATAGTTGGAATGTTCTCTCAACACCTTCACCATAAGAAATTTTTCTAACCGTGAACGCAGAGCGAACACCACGTGATTTGCGGGCAATACAAACACCTTCGAAGGCTTGCTCACGTTCTGTGGTGCCTTCTTTAATTTTAACCCAAACTTTAATGGTATCACCAGGTGCAAAAGAGGGGATTGATTTGTTTTCAGTTAGATCTTTGATCTGCTGTGCTTCAAACTTTTCTAGGATATTCATTTTACACCTATTTTTTATTTATATACTTGTTGTACAAGTCGGGTCTTCTCTCGCGCGTTAGAGAGATAGACTGCTCTTTACGCCATTTTTTTATCTTTTCGTGATGACCACTCAACAAAACAGGCGGAACGTTTAAGCCGTTCCAGACCTCAGGTCTTGTATACTGAGGATATTCAAGCAAATCATTGCTAAAACTTTCCTCATGAGCGGAGTTTTCATCACCCATTACACCGGGAAGAAGCCTCACGCACGCATCAATCAGGACTTGTGCTGCTACTTCACCGCCAGACAAAATATAATCTCCAATACTGACTTCTTCAATACCGTGGAAGTCAATTACTCTTTGATCCACTCCTTCATAACGTCCACAAAGGAGCGTCAGGGAGTTAAGCTTGGAAAGAGACTTTACCTTGTCCTGTGTAAGGCGTTTACCACGCGGTGATAAATAAATCAAGTGCCCATTTTGTCTTTGTTGAGCCCGCTGAATGGTTTTATGAATAATATCAGGTTTTAAAACCATACCTGGACCCCCACCATAAATAATATCGTCTGTGGTTTTATGGTTGTCCACAGCATCATCTCGGGGGTTGAGTGTTGTTAGATTCCAAATGCCTTTGTTAAGAGATTTGCCGGCCAATGAATGAGCCAGGGTCCCAGGGAACATTTCGGGAAAAAGGGTAATCACTTGTATATTGAGAAGAGGGGTGAGTGTCATCAATCGTTTAAAGTTGAAAAGAGGGAGTACGCATCTTCTGATAACACGATGCTTTTTTCATGAACATTGATCACTGGGAAATGCACTGCTGTGAACGGGACATCAAAGAGTTTATTGGCGGAGTCTTCTTGAATGACGATAATCTCATGCGCGCCGGCATTGTAAAGCGTTTTAACGCTGCCAATGGTTTGATCTTTTAATAAGACTGTGCTGCCGATTAAGTCAGAATAGAGAAATTCATCTGGTTCACAGGTCTCTCTGGGATTGCAAGGTGCTAAAATACTTTTTTTGCTTTGTTTTTCTGCGTCGGTGCGGGAGTTAATGCCAGAGATCTGAAAAATAGGATGATTTTTTTTTGAGAACTTATATAAAACCTCTATCGGAAGACTATTATCCAAATAAAACTGTTCTAAGGATAAAAAGTATTCAAGATCAATAAAGAGTTTGAGTTGAACGAGCCCTCTGACACCATGAGGCTTTGAAATTTCAGCAACTTTTGTGAGGTTAGATGACACGGCGCTGCCTCAGGTTTGGCCTGCACATGACACGCAGGCTGAACAGGTTACTCAGTGGCAGGTGCTTCTTCACTTGATTCGGTGGCAGCGGCAGGCTCCTCTGTATTTTCAGATTCTGCAGGCGCGGCTGCGGCTTCCTCAGCGGCTTTCTTTGCTTCTTCAGCAGCAGCTTTTGCTTCTTCTACCGCTGCAGCTTTTTCAGCCATCCGCTCTTGAGCTTTTTTCTTTGGTTTGTCTTGTTTGGTCTGCTCTGTGCGATCTTTAGACTTAAGGATCTTTAGATCTGCTAGAATTTTGTGAACCCGGTCTGTTGGTTCAGCGCCTGATCCAAGCCAATGTTGAACACGTTCTTGGTTGAGGGTGACTCTGTTTTCTTCAAGAAGGGGATTGTACGTCCCAAGCTTTTCTAGAAACTTACCATCACGTGGCGCACGCACGTCAGCTGCAACAATGCGATAGAAGGGTCTCTTTTTGGAACCACCACGCGCGAGTCTAATCTTTACTGCCATTTAAAAACCTCTGTAAAATACATGTTGCTAGTTACCAAGTATGGCTCACATTTGTCAATAAAATATTTGGAAAAAGCAATCGAGCAGCCTGTTTTTTGTTTTTTATGTGTATGAGTCAGATGATTCAGGGGTTTTGTTGGCAAAAAACAAAGCTTGTGGTAAATATAATCTAAATAAAAAAATGTACAGATATGACTGAAAAACTCATTGAAGATGAAAAGCAAGGCGTCATATCAGATGATTTTCTAGCGGATATCAAAGAAGCGCTGGCTGATAATGATGGGGATCATATTGCCCAGCTAACCGACCTATTGGTTCCAGCTGATATGGGGTTGCTCTTTGATCGGCTGACAAATGAAAACCGCATTAAACTGTTTAGTTTTATTGAGAAAACATTTGATCCAGAGCTGTTAACGAACCTTTCGCCGAGCGCTTTTAAGTCTATTGTTTCGCATATTAGTATCCGACGTTTAGCAAGCTTGCTTCCCGAGCTTGATAGTGATGATGCGTTTTATGTTTTTGAAGAGTTGGATGAACAGCAACAGCGCCGATTATTGAAATCTATTCCTGCTGAAAATAGATCTAACTTTGAAAAAATTCTAACCTATCCTGAAGATTCCGCAGCACGTATTATGCAACAAGAGGTTGTGATTGCCCCTTCCTTTTGGACGATTGAAGCGTTGATTCGATTTGTTCAAGAGTCAGAAAACCTTCCTGAAAACTTTTATGAAGTTTATGTTGTGAATCCGAGGCATCAGCCCATTGGCCGGGTTTCCGTTAACTTGCTGATTCGACATGAGGGGAAGAAAAAGTTAGCGGACATTATGGATAAGGATGTGAGAGCCATCCCAGCATCTGAGAATCAGGAAGAGGTGGCTTATGCTTTTAGACATTATGACTTGGTTTCGGCGCCTGTCGTGGATGAGGCCAACCGCATTATTGGGATGATTACCTCGGATGACGTTGTTGACGTTATTGATGAAGAAGCCCAAAAAGAAATTACCCAGATTACGGGTATCAGTCACTCTGACTTGAGTGCCCCTGTCTTACTAATGTCTTATCATCGGATGGCTGGGTTAATGGTCACGTTTGTTAACTCCTTTATTGTGATCTTTGTGCTGTCACAGTTCGAGAATGTGATTAAGACCAAGGCTGGTTTGGCCGCGCTACTACCCATCGTCAGTGGCATGAGTGGGGCTTCCGGAACGCAGATTCTTGCCTTGACCGTGCGGGCGTTGGCAACAAAAATGTTAAGTCCTGCCAATACGTTTAAAACAGTAACACGTGAGCTTTTGATCAGCTCCATTAACGGAATTGTTTTTTCTTTGATTTTGATGGCATTCATCATTCTTTGGTACAACGATCTTTTCCTTGGATTGGTATTGATTGTATCGTTAACATTTACAATGTTGTGGGCCGCGTTTTCAGGTGTTGTTCTGCCTATTGTTGTGGATCGACTGGGATTGGATCCTGCTATTAATACAGGGCCTTTGCTTTCTGCTTTGACAGATGTGATTGGATTTCTTTCTGTCTTAGCCTTGGCAACGGCCATGCTCTAGGGGAGTTTTTATGGATTGTGTGATTGTTGAAGCCTTGCGAACGCCCATTGGCCGCTTTAAAGGGGCTTTGAGCCGCATGTCAGCGGTGGAGCTGGGAACGGTTGTTGGCCGGGCGATCCTGTCAATGATTGATATTGAAAAGAGAGATGTTAATGAAGTGATTATGGGAACAGTGCTGTCTGCCAATCAGGGCCAAGCCCCGGCAAGACAAGTTGCTCTAAAAATGGGCCTGCCAGAAACATGTTCTGCCAGCACTGTTAATAAGGTATGTGGATCCGGCATGAAAGCAGTGATGATGGCCTGTGATCATATCAGGCTTAAACAGGGGGATTGCTACTTTGCTGGTGGTATGGAGAGCATGTCCCAAGCGCCTTTCTTGCTTGCCAATGACCGGGAAGGGCTTCGATTTGGGGAGCTGCCTGAGACCCTGTCAACCGCTGTTTTGGATCATATGATTCAAGATGGTTTGATGGATGCCAACTCATCTAAAGAAGAACTGATGGGAGTTCAAGCAGATTTAACTGCCCAAAAACATCACGTTTCTCGTCAAGATCAAGATATGTATGCGTTAGAATCTTTGCGCCGGGCTCAAAGTGCCTATAAAGAAAATCTCTTTCAGCGGGAAATCGTTCCCTTGCATTTAAAGCTTCCCTCGCAAGACGTTGAGTTGGATCATGATGAAGAACTTGATTATGCTAAGCCTGAAAAAATTCTTCAGCTTAAGCCAGCTTTTAGTAAAGAGGGTACAATTACAGCTGGCAATGCGAGTTCCTTGGCGGATGGGGCGGCGATGCTGTTCATTGTTTCAGCTGATTATGCACACCAGCATCATTTGCCCATTAGAGCTTATGTCCGGGGCGCGACCCAATCGGCTTGTGCGCCTATTGATTTTACAACGGCGCCAGTGCAGTCCATTTCAACGCTTTTGTCTCAACTTTCTTGGAGCGTTGAAGATATTGATTTGTTTGAAATCAATGAAGCATTTGCTTCGGTGCCTCTTTTAGCAATGAAAGAATTGGGCATTAAATCAGATAAGGTCAATGTGAATGGCGGAGCCTGTGCCCTCGGGCACCCGTTGGCTGCTTCTTCAGCGCGCATTATTGTGACACTGCTGAACGTCCTTGAGCAACGAGGGCTGAAAAAGGGGATTGCCAGTGCTTGTATTGGCGGCGGCGAATCAACATCAATTGCTATTGAACGACCCTGATTGGTCCATTTTTGTCTCTCCCTTGTTGCTAATAAATGACTCTTAAATAAGAGCAAAGATAAGATATTGCTTTGGCTTAGGTGGAGGTATGCTTATGGAGCGTGCTATGATGAGGCTGGTCTTTTTTGTTTTTGAGGTAAAATCATGCATTCTAGTAAGTATAAAGTATTCAGCAATGATTAAGAAGCTAGCCAGTTCTAAGTATTTATATTAATCTAGGCTTGAAAGATTAGGGAGACATCATGAAACAGGTATTTTGCACACTTCTGGCTTTAATTTGCTGGCATCACGCCGAGACAGTAAAGGGAGCGATTGATCCTTTCTCGAAGCCAAAGCGGCCAAGTTTAGACTCTTCAAGAGTGCAAGAAGATGCAGATTTGGATCAAAGGGTAGATCGCCCTTTAGCAAAAAAAGCAAAACAAAAACGAATCCAGTTGAGAAAAAGACGATTGAAGGATGGGCACGGAAACTTTGCTGTGGAAGACTCTTCAGCCGATGAAGAGGAAGTGCCTTCGTTGGTTTCTGAAGCTAGATTGCGTCCTTCTGCAGCAAGAGGGGAGGCAGAGGCGGCAACTGTTCCAAGAAGCAGTTCTTTACAAGCAGCCGCTCCTGTATCGGTTGCAGGGAAGGATCAATATTATGTTGACAGACAGTTTGGCCAAACGGCTTCCAATGTTATGCCAAGCAGGCAAAATCCAGATTTGTTCTACAGAAAACTCGACAACGTGGTGCAAAGCTTAAAAAGCAGTATAAGAAATGCAGAAAAAAGAGGTAAGGACACGTCTGCTCTTGAAAAAAGACTAGCTAACGCGATGAGTGAAAGACGAAGATATACTCAATTAAAAAAAGAAAAAAGAACACAAAATTATTCTCAATACCCTAAAAGTATTAGTGATCGTAATTATTATCAAACTGAAAGGAGGAAATTGTCAAATAAGATTAAAGGCTCTAGATGGAAAATAAACGACAAGTATAAAACAATTAAGGCCCTTGAAGAAAGGCCCATTCAAACGCTCAAGAATAAGGAGCGAATACAAGAATTGCTGAAAATGATAGAAGATAACAAAAAAACGTTCCATGAAGATTGGTTAAGATTTTATAATACGTATAAAGCGAAGCTTGAAGGATATCCGGGCTTTAATGCTCAGGCGTTATTGCAAGAGGCGCGTTGATTCAAGGGTGAAGCGTCGTGTTTTATTCCTCCACAGATAAAAGTTTTATAAGTCGAAATTATATACAGTTGAAAATTGAATAGCTAAGATGCCGTAGTTTTAGTTTTTACTGCGCAGTTATTCAGAAGGTGTTTTTTTGAGAAAAACTCATAAAGCAAGCATTGGTCTTTCCCTTGTTGGTGTCATCGTTGAGTACTTTGACTATGCTTTGTATGGCTTTTTAGCAACAGAGATTACCGCGCATTTCTTTCCTCATCATTCAATAAAGAATGGATTGCACAATACCTTTGCCATCTTTGCCATGGGATCTGTGGCTAAACCCTTCGGCAATATTGTTTTTGCACGCATCGGCGATCACAAAGGACGTGCGCAAGTTATTCGTATTGGCTTATGGGGACTGCTGATTTCAACCTTGGGATTAGGCTTGATTCCCTCCTATGACACGTGGGGCATCTGGTCTTTGATTGGACTTATTATCTGTCGGTTTATCCAGGGGGCTGTTATCGGCGGTCAGACAGATGGCATTCGCTTGCTGATCACAGAGCATATAGGTCCAAGGTTGAAACACTTTTCGCATGGTATTATGGTGGCGTCATCGAGCATTGGCATTTTTATGGCGGCTTATGCAGCTGGCAGGATGCATCATTTCCCACATCTTCATTGGCAGGATTTGTACCTTATGGGCGCCTCTTTATGTTTTGTGCTGGTTATCTTGCGTCATTGGATTGTTGACTCTTCGATATTTGTTAACGCTAAGAAAAAAATGCAGACTCATATCTCTACGCGCGACCTTTTTTGGAAAAATAAAGCGCTTTTCTTGATTGTTGTTTTTGTGATGGGAACCAATGGGGGGATTTATCATTTCTTTGCGATTTTCCTTAATTCTTATACCACGGATTTGATGCAAATTTTCACGCAAGAAGAAGGCGCACAAATCAGCACACTCGTGTCCATGGGGTATGCCATCGGAGGTCTATTATTGGGGGGAATTATTGATGTGTTCAATAGAGATCGGATCTCTTGGATTATTTTTATTGGCCTGATTCTATGTTGTCTGAGCCTTTGTTATGTACTCGTCACACATACATTCTCATCTTTATTATTCTTTGGCCTGGGATTCTTTCTCTCGGGATCAAGTATGCCCATTCTTGTGACCATCATTTCTCATCTTCCTGTTCGCAATCGATACCGATTTCTTGGCTTTAGTCATGTGATGGGATCGCTTATTTTTTCGGGTACAACCCCCTTGATTTCAACAAGACTCTTTCATTTAAATTGGTATTTACCTATTGTTTGGTTATATGTGTTGTTGTTTTTATACGTGGGATCAACTTATGCGCTTTTTAAACAAAAAAAGAGAATGGACTGATGGCTCTGTCTGATCCTCATCCTAGAACAAACAGTCAACCGTTGCGGTCGATCACCGTTGCGATCATTAGCAATTTAATTGAATACTATGACTATGCCATATATGGGTTTTATGCCGCTGTTTTAGCACGCTCTTTTTTCCCATCAGAAGATCCGATTGTGGGGCTGATCCAGTCTTGGGGAGTGTTCTTCATCGGTTCATTGGCCAAGCCTTTGGGTGCGGCTGTTTTTGGGCGGATTGGGGATGCGCTGGGGCGCCGACAAAGCTTGCGGTGGAATTTAGGGGGAGTTGGGATTGCCACCATTTTGATTTCTGTTTTGCCCGGCTATCAGGATATTGGCTTTTGGGCGCCACTGGCCTTGATATGTTTGCGGTTTTTTCAAGGTTTTTTTTACGGCGGCGAGGTGTCTGGCATTCGCATTTATGTGCTTGAGCATGTAGGTGAACGATGGCCGTGTTTTGCCAACAGCCTGAGCTCTCTGTCTTCCTCCTTTGGGGTGGCAGTGGCAGGGTGGATGGCCGCGTCTAATTTTTCAATTGCTCAGCTGCCGAGCTGGCGGATTGCCTTTGCCATTGGTGGGTTAGCGCCCCTGGTTTTATTTTTGATGCGGACAATGATGCCTGAAACAGCGTCCTTTACCCAGGCAAAAAAAGCGATAAAACAGCCTCATTTTGACCAAAAACAGGCCCATTTTACGTTCAAATCGAGCTTTTTGAGCCCTTTTTTAGGCCATTTTCGGGTGTTTTTTGCCATCATTCTTCTTTCCGCATGCGTGTCGGGAAGTTATTACTTTGTGATTTTGCACGGGCCAACGCTGTGGTCAAAATTGACGCAAACACTTAGTTATCAAGAAGCTAAAAATTTAACCACGACAAATTTATGGTTCTATACATTGTTTTTGCCCATAGCAGGATTGATCGCCGATCGGCTTGGTGCTCTTCGAACTTTTGTCTTTGCATTGTGTGGGGCGCTGGTAGTGACAGTGGTTTTTATGTGCGTGCCTCTTTACCCTCTGCTTAATGACTATTATGGGCTCACGGTTCTGTTGGTTTTGATGGCGTTTTTGAATGTATCGACGTATGTCATGATTATGATGCGTCTGCCTGTTTTGATTCGATATCGATTAATCGCGCTGGCCCATGCCATTGGATCTTCTTATCTTGCTAGCTCTGTTCCTTTTGTGGCAACGGTGCTGTGGCAATATAAACCGACCCAAAGCTATCAGTTGGTCTATCTATTCATTTTGTTTTCGGCTGGTATTTTTGCAGCTATGCTGATTCGGAATTTAAAAAAAACCGCGCTCTAGCGGTTTTGATGAATTTTGAGAATCCGGCTTTTATCCCGCTTCCAGTCGCGATCTTTTTGTGTGGCACGCTTATCGACTTTTGTTTTTCCTTTGCCCAGGGCAATTTCAATCTTTGCTATACCACGCTTATTAAAATACACGGATACAGGCACAAGGGTATACCCTTTACGCTCTAAAGCGCCGACAAGCTTTCTGATTTCTTTCTTCTTTAACAGCAGTTTACGGGGACGCGTCGGTTCATGGTTGAAAACACCCGCTGACTTCCACGGTTCGATGTTCGCATTGCGCAGATAAATTTCACCGGCATCGTGGCTGGCATGAGCATCTTGAATGTTGGCACGGCCATTGCGCAGCGACTTAACCTCAGAGCCGGTGAGGACGATGCCAGCCTCAAAAAACTCTTCCAGCGCGTAATCAAAGCGCGCGCGGCGATTCAGAGCAATGGTTTTTCGGTTTGAGGTCATGGTTATTTTTAACCTTTCCCTTTGTGATTAGCAAGCCAACGGTGAAAAAGCAAGGGTCATCTGGGCGATTAAAGGATGTGATCTTCCAGGTGTTGGATGATTCGATCCGCTGTTTGGGTTTGATAAACATGATCGATGGCCTCAAACCCAGGATTGCCATTGACCTCAAGCACATAGGTTTGGTTTTTGCCGACAATCAAATCAATCCCGGCAAAAATTAATCCATGGGATTGGGTGGCATCAAGCGCTAGTTTTTCTTGTGCGGGGGTAAGGGTGATTGCATGGGCAGAGCCATTGAGACTATAGTTCGATCTGAATTCTTGAGGATCTTGGGCTTTTCTTTTAACCGCACCGATCACCTGGCCTCCCAAAACCAAAACGCGGATATCTTGGCCAGCGCTTTCTTCAATAAATTCTTGAACGAAAAAGGTTGCTTGAGCAGCATGGAGATATTCCACAATAGCCCGGGTTTGAGCTAAAGATCCTCCTAGCATTACGCCTTTTCCTTGTGAGCCCAAATTGGTTTTGATGATCAGTTTTTCTGTGCCAAGCCCTGATATAAAAGAAAATACGTCCGCTGGTTTCGGGAGCCATAACGAACGAGATCCAAAGATTTTGTTGTGTTTAAACAATAGAGACCACGGGCTTCAAAATGCTCTAGGATTAAGCAGCCTGCTTCAAAATCAAGAATTTTTAATCGTGGGATGACAGCGTCAAAGTCTACCTTCGTTAAGTCATTGGCTAGAATAGAAATATCTTGATGATGCAGCGGCAATGGTTGGCGATTATCGGTGATCAGTTGGATGGTATGACCCCGGCGCTGGGCCGCATCGATGAGGGCTTGATCTCCGTAGCGTGAGATATTGGGATGAACGGATTTACCAGATAACAAGGCAATTTTCATAAAAGAGGCTCTACTTAATGCCCCAAATCCTACAGCGAATGACGAGGGGGAGCAAGGGATATAGAGGAGATGGGGGAGTCTAGAGATTGCCGCAGTCGCAGTGCTCCTTCGCAAGGGCGGAGCAGTAGGGTCATCCTGAGAAGCGCAGCGACGTGAGGATCTAATTATAAGGGATGAGATTGCCGCGTTGGCGCTATGCGCCGCCTCGCAATGACGGTAAATAAAAAAACCCGCCTCGCCAAGGGCGACTATCTAGGAAGAGACTGCCGCGCGCTATGCAGTGGTTTGGCCGGGTGGTTGAAATGATAAAAAGGATGTATTGAAAAGTATTTGCTTTTAATAAATATTAACGAATCACTGTACCATTGCATCAAAGTTTGCTAGATAGGAATCATGATGGAAAAAGACCCAAATCTTTTTTACGGCACAACGATTTTATCTGTGCGTAAAAATAATGAAGTTGTTCTTGTTGGTGACGGCCAAGTAACCCTTGGTCAGGTGCAAATGAAAAGCAATGCCAAGAAGGTGCGCACTATGGCGGGCGGTTCGGTTGTGGTGGGGTTTGCCGGTGCAACGGCAGATGCCCTGACCCTGTTTGAAAGACTGGAATCAAAGCTTGAGCAGTACCCCAAACAGTTGATGCGCGCTTGTGTGGAGCTGGCAAAAGATTGGCGGACAGATCGCTATCTGCGCCGACTTGAGGCCATGATGGCCGTGATCGATTCAAAAGTTTCGCTGATTTTAACCGGTAATGGTGATGTGATTGAGCCCGAAGATGGCTTGATTGGGATTGGATCCGGCGGATCTTACGCCTTGGCTGCGGCCCGTGCTTTGATTGATATTGAGGGCATGGATGCTGAAACCATTGCGCGTAAAGCCATGGCAATTACGGCCGATTTATGTATTTACTCGAATCATAACGTGACTCTGGAGAAGTTAAAAGCATGACAATGGATTTTACGCCAAAACAAATTGTATCTGAGCTTGATCGCTATATCATTAGTCAACAGCAAGCAAAAAAATCTGTCGCCATTGCTCTTCGAAACCGCTGGCGCCGGCAACAACTTGATGATCAGATGCGGGAAGAAATTCTGCCCAAAAACATTTTGATGATTGGCCCGACAGGGGTTGGTAAAACAGAGATTTCCAGACGCCTTTCTAAACTTGCGCAGGCCCCCTTTACCAAAGTAGAGGCAACGAAATTTACCGAAGTTGGTTATGTGGGCCGAGATGTGGAACAAATCATCCGTGATCTGGTGGATATATCCATGAGTCAAACCCGTGACGTTTTACGTGCTGACAATAAAGAACAAGCAATCATCAAAGCAGAAGAGCGCATTCTGGAGGCTTTCTTAGGCACAGAATCCCGAGAGGCAACCCGCACGCTTTTTTGGCAGAGCTGCGTGCTGGAAAGCTGGATGACAAGGAAATTGAGATTGAAATGCTTGAATCTCAAAACAACCAAATGCCAACATTTGATATTCCAGGTATGCCCGGTGCACAAATGGGTATGTTGAACATGGGAGATCTATTTGGTAAGGCCATGGGCAAAAAAACCAAAACAAGAAAAATATCCATCGGCATGGCCCGCAAAGAAGTGGCCCAAGAAGAGAGTGATAAATTGGTTGACCCTGAAGAGGTGACGCGCCTGTCCCTTGAAGCGGTGGAGCAAAATGGCATTGTTTTTATCGATGAAATTGACAAGATTTGTGCCCGCACAGAACGCGGAAATGGTTCGAGAGTAAGCCGGGAAGGGGTGCAACGGGATTTGCTGCCCCTGATTGAAGGAACAACAGTTAATACCAAGTATGGACCTGTTAAAACCGATCATATTCTTTTTATTGCCTCGGGGGCTTTTCATATTGCAAAGCCCTCTGATTTATTTCCAGAGCTTCAGGGCCGTTTACCTATTCGCGTGGAGCTGGATTCCCTGAGTCAAGACGATTTCATCAAAATTTTAACAGAGCCAGAATGCAGCTTGATTAAACAGTACGTTGCCTTGATGAAAACCGAAGGGGTGACCTTGGACTTTACGCCCGATGGCATTGCTGAAATTGCCCGTGTGGCCACGCACTTGAATGAAACGGTGGAAAACATTGGCGCCAGACGGTTGCATACGGTGATGGAAAAACTGTTAGAAGAAATCAGCTTTGAAGCCAGTGAGATGCAGGGAGAAACCCTTGCTATTACACCTGAGTATGTTCAAACACATGTTGGCGAACTCTCACAAAACATGGATCTCTCCAAATTCATCTTGTAGGATTTTTATATGACTATGCATCCGATCTGGACGCCCTCAGCTGAGTGGGTCAATAACACAAACTTCAAAAAATATCAGGCTTTCTTAAAAGAAAAGCATGGCTTTGACTTTGCTAATTATGATGCGTTGCATCAGTGGTCTGTGACGCATAAAGCAGATTTCTGGCGCAGCATGTGGGAGTTTGCTGGCATCATAGGAGAGTTGGGGTCAGGGCCGTATTTGGAAAATGAAGACAACTTCTTAGAAGCCCAATTTTTCCCGACCAGTCGCTTGAATTTTGCTGAAAATGTGTTGGCTGGATTGGACCATTTTTCTGAGACTGATCCTGTGATGATCTTTTGGTCTGAGCAAGGCGCCCGACTACACTTGACCAAATCAGACGTGCTGACGCGAGTGAAGCAATTCCGCGCTTGGTTTATCGAAAAAAAACTGCAACCGGGTGATCGGGTTTGTGCCTTTGTTCCCAATACCCCTGATTCTTTTGCAGCGGTGTTAGCGGCTTCTTCTCTGGGATTGGTGTGGGCATCTTGTTCGCCCGATTTTGGGATGGAGGCTGTGTTGGACCGCTTTGAGCAATTAGGTCCCAACGCATTGATTGCGGCAACAGGATACTATTACAAAGGAAAATACTTTGACTTGCGGGGTAAGGTTGAAACGTTGTCAAACGCCCTTGGAACCACTGACGCAACGGTGTTGTTTGATTATCCTGGGTTTGACGGTAACGCGGATCAGAAATTTTCATGCATTGACGCTCAAGTCCCTGAGGAATCACCGATTACTTTTGAACGATTTGCGTTTAATCATCCTCTTTATATTATGTTTTCATCTGGAACGACTGGAAAACCAAAATGTATTGTCCATGGCGCCGGCGGAACACTCATTCAACACTTGAAAGAGCACCAATTACATTGTGACATCAAGCCTAAGGACCGCGTGTTTTATTTTAGCACATGTAGTTGGATGATGTGGAACTGGCATGTGACAGTGATGGCGTCAGGAGCCACTATTTTGCTGTTTGATGGATTTCCTTTTTTGCCCAACCCCACAATTTTGTTTGATTTTGCCGAAGCTGAGAAAATGACGCTGTTTGGGACAGCGTCCAAATATGTGGATGCGCTGCGTAAACGAGAGTTTGAGATCAACAAAACCCATGACCTCTCGGCATTACGGATGATCACATCAACAGGTGGGCCCTTGGTTCATGAAAGCTTTGACTATATCTATCAAAATATTAAAAAAGATCTCTGTGTGGCGTCGATCTCAGGGGGGACTGATATTATTTCATGCTTTGTGTTGGGATGCCCTGTTTTGCCGGTCTATGCGGGTCAAATTCAATGCAAAGGCCTTGGATGGATGTAGAGGTTGTTGATGAAACTGGCCAGCCTGTGCGGCAGGAAAAAGGGGAATTAACCTGTCAAACGCCCTTTCCATCCAAACCCATTGAATTTGTTAACGATCTTCAAGGTGAAAAATATAGGAAAAGCTATTTTGATCGCTTTGATAATATCTGGTGCCACGGGGATTATGCGGAAATGACAGAGCAAAAGGGGATCATTATTTATGGTCGCTCTGATAATATTTTAAATCCTGGCGGTGTGCGGATCGGAACGGCTGAAATTTACCGACAAGTTGAGAAGGTTGATGAAGTGATGGAAGCGCTGGCAGTTGGTCAGCAGTGGGAAAATGATGTACGGATTATCCTTTTTGTTACCTTGAAAGAAAAGATGAGCCTCACAGATGAACTCAAAACGGCTATCCGAACCGTGATTAAGGAAAACTCGTCGCCACGCCATGTGCCCAGCAAAATTTTACAGGTGCCAAGTTTACCCAAAACGAAAAATGGTAAATTGGTTGAAGGAGTTGTGCGTCAAGTGATTCATGGTGAGCCCGTTATCAATCTATCAACACTGGAAAATCCGGAGTGTTTAGCGTCTTTTGAAAACATCCCAGAGCTTCAAGTTGCATAGTTTATCCTTTGCCGATACTGTAAAATTAATTTAGGATTATTTCATGCCTCACTCTTGTCCCCACAATCACAATCATTTTGATTTTTCAGAAATTAAGAACAGTCGCATGAAGTCTCAGGTCATGTGGGCATCTGTTAGTGTTGCGCTGACCTTGGTTTTGTCAAAAATTGTGGCCTGGTATCTAACCGGGTCGGTGAGTATTCTTTCAAGTTTAACAGATTCTTTTCTTGATTTTTTTGCCTCTGTTGTCAGTTTTTTAGCGGTGCGTCAGGCCATGAAACCTGCAGACGAACAACATCGTTATGGTTTTGGAAAAGTGGAGGCTTTGGCAGCCTTGGCGCAATCTATCTTTATTATTATATCTGTGGTGTATGTTGCTTATGAAGCAATTCAACATATGCAAAATCCCCAGCCAATAGAAAAACCCATGGTTGGGGTGGCTGTCATGAGTTTGTCAATTATCTTAACAATCTTTTTGGTGCGCTTTCAAACGCGTGTCATTAAAACTACCCAATCCATTGCCATTAAGGCAGATTCAATGCACTATAAAGCTGATCTCTATTTAAACGTTAGTGTTCTGGTATCTATTATGCTTTCTTCCTCTTTTGATCTCTATTGGCTGGATGGCGTGATTGGTTTAGCTGTTGCGAGTTATATTTTATATACCTCTTATGGTATTGCAAAACACTCCGTTAATATTTTGATGGATCGTGAACTCTCGGCGCACATGAAAAGAGAAGTTGTGGAAATTATTAAGAAAAATCCCGCCGTAAAGGGGTTACACGAACTCAAGACCAGAAGCTCTGGAACGCGCGATTTTGTGCAGGTTCATGTTGAAATGGATGGGCATATCTCTCTTCAAAAAGCCCATGAAATTTCTTATGAAATTGAAAAAGAGTTGCTCAAAAAATTTCCCCGTTTGCACTTAACCATTCATCAGGATCCGACAGGTATTGATGAGGCTCACGTGAAGCTATAATCAGAATCCTTTTCTTTTAGTAAATGAACCAACTTTTTTTTCTCACTTTTTGCTTTGCTTTTTCTCACTTTTTGCTTTGCTTTTTTTTACTAGAATGCTAACTTGTGCTAAGTTTTCTTTCTTTCAGGGGAGGTGAAAAATGAAAGTATTAATTATTGATCCTAAGGCGTCCATGGGATCAAGTCTCAAGGTTCTACTAACCAACGAAGGCTATACAGCTGATGTTATTACGGCATCGGATGAAGCCGTTTCCTATTGCAAACTTTATGACTATGACATTATCATTAAGGATTTTAAATCCAATAAAGAGATGGATAGTTATCAATTTCTCCATCAGCTACGCAGCTCTGGGATTAATACCCCGTTGATTATGATCTCTGATCAGAAAGATGAGAAAAATCTTATTGAATTGCTGAACCTTGGTGCAGACGACTTTGTTTTAAAACCCTTTAATGTCAAAGAGCTGATCGCACGATGCAGAGCAATTGTGCGTCGGGCACAAGGGCACTCAGCCTCAGCCATTCAGATTGGCCGTCTTAAAATTGATCTGAGACGCAACCTTGCTGAGGCAGAAGGTCAGATTCTAAATTTGACGAATAAAGAATATTCAATTCTAGAGCTGCTTGCCATCCGCAAGGGAGTTATGATAAGTAAAAGATGTTTTTGAATCATCTGTACAGCGGTATGGATGAGCCAGAAATGAAAATAGTGGATGTCTTTATTTGTCGTTTGCGAAGAAAAATCGCAGATGCAACTAACGGGGACAATTTTATTCAGACGATCTGGGGACGTGGTTATATACTGCACGACCCGGCTGAAAAGGCATCTTCTAGTGATGATGAGGTCATGAAAGCCGGTTAACTCTAACTTATAAGGAGTGGCCTATGGCTGAACATGAAACTGAAGAACACGTCTTAAACCCTATAGATGTCCATGTAGGGAGGCGCGTCCGCGATAGGCGTCAACGATTGGGATGGACGCTGATGGACTTGGCTGAGAGGCTTGGCGTTTCACATCAACAAGTTCAGAAGTATGAGCAAGGATCAACTCGAATTTCAGCCAGTTCTCTTTATAACTTGTCACAAATTTTTCAAACGAATCAAAACTATTTTTTTGTCGGCCTTGAAGATGCTGATGAAACAGAACAAGATTCTCTGGATTCAGATGTTATTTCTCTTTCAGCCCAAGATAAAACGCTCAGCGTTATCTTGATTGAAGATGATTCAACCGATGAATTGCTGATGCGTAAAGCCATTGAAATGCTTGATCATAAAATTAATCTTCATACTCTCCATGACGGGGATGCGGCACTTTCCTTTTTGAGGCAAAAAGGACTTAAAGGGACTTTCCCGCGTCCGGATGTGATTATTCTCGACTTGAACATTCCCAAACGTGATGGCCGTATGGTTCTAAGGGAACTAAAACGAGATCGTCAATTGCAAGATATTCCCGTTATTGTGATGACCAATAGCTTGAGTCGCAAAGAAATGGTTAATATTTATCGGGCCGGCGCATCGGGATATATCTGCAAGCCATTTGATTTTAACAAATTGAAATCCAACTTAGCCCATTTAGTAGGCTATTGGGCTAACACGGTTGTTTTGCCCAATAGATGTTAGTCAGACTTCTTTTCTCATTCTTTTGAGCAAGTTTATAATCAATGTTTAAGGATGTTTTATGCCAAAAAATTTAAAAATTTTAGCTTTTAGTGCTATTGGCACCGTTTTAGAATATTACGATTTTGTTATATTCATCATTTTAACGCCGATCATTGCACCGCTCTTTTTTCCAGCAGTAGACCCATTATGCTCGTTGATTTCCAGTTATGCTGCCTTTGCTATGAGCTTTTTGATGCGACCTCTGGGCGGATATGTCCTGGGGGCAATTGGTGATCGGTATGGCCGTGACAGAGCTTTGGTACTATCCATAAGCATTATGGGGGGAGCAACGCTATTGATGGCCTGCTTGCCGACCTATTCTTCAATTGGGGTCTTGGCACCGATTTTGTTGATTGTCTGTCGCTTGCTCCAAGGCTTTAGCGTTGGCGGTGAATATAGTGGTGCTGCGCTGATGATTATTGAAACAGCCCCTAAAGACAAGGTTTTCAGATACGCAGCAGCTATTCCCATGGCCGCTGTTTTTTCCGTGATCCTCGCTGGGAAAATAACAGAGCTTTGGGCTCTGGATCCCAGCAGTTGGAGTTGGCGCCTGCCTTTATTTTTTGGTGCCAGCATTGCTTTGGTAGGGTTTTACTTGCGCCGATCAGTCGGCCACTCTTTGAAGGCCACTCACCCCCTTGAAACCGATCGAAGTGACAAAACAGATCTTTTATCAAGGGAAGCCCTTTTTAATCTGAGTCTCATGACCCTTTTAAGTGGATTAGGGGTGATGGTCTATTATATCTTTACGGCCTATATCCTTTCATTTCTCACACTTGAGTTAGGATGGCCAAAAGCCATGGCTTATAGCTATTCGTTTTGGGTTTCCGTGGGCGCCTTCTTATTGATGTATCCCATAAGTTATTGCGCCGATAAATGGCTGGATCCGTGGTGGATCATCAAATGGAGCTGTGTGGGTTTAATGATTATGCCCGTTCCATTTTTCTATTTGCTGACTCAAGGTGGGATGGTCTGGGCTTATCTATTCTTGCCTATTATTGTGGTTTTGTTTGCAGCGTTGGTTTTAATCAATCCCCTGGCAGCCCAGCTCTTTAAGCCCCGGATTCGCTATCAGGCAATGGCTCTGAGTTATACTGTGGGGGCCTCTGTGTTTGGTGGAACGGCGCCATTGGTCAACACTTACTTGTCTCATAAAACACAAATGCCAGCCTTGGCAGGTGTGTATTTAACCCTTGTTGCAGCCATGAGTTTGGTTTTTGTGAAAAAAATGAAGGGAAATTCAAAAGGGGAATAGACTTTGAATAAGGAGCGGGTGGCTGAGATTCTTCCGTCAGGAGCCCTTACTTTTACAAAAAAGGGCCCCCGGGAGAGGCCTCTACTTTGTTGATTGGTCTGCTTTAGAAAAAACTTAGGAAGTAACGAGCGGCGGCTTCAATCATCGCTTCAACGGCTTTTTCCAACATGCTTTTGCCTAATGATTTCGCTGCTTGAACGCTTTTGTCATAGGTTTCATCCGCAACATAGGGCGCAAAAGTTTCGCGGTGCTTTTGTGATTGGGTGTCCATGCCGCTGTCAACATAGCTCCAGAGCCATTTTGAAAGTTCATCTGAAGCTTTGCCAGTGATTCGAGATTGGAGAGTTTCCTCTTTTTCAGCTAGATCTTTTGTAGGGATGGCCCCAACACGTGCACGGATGTCATCGTCTTCAAGACCTGCTGGAAGGGTGTGGGCTTGGGTTGATGCTGCTACCAATAGGCTGAAAGCAAGAATGACTTTAAATAGGGTGGTGTTAACGATGGTTTTCATGGTGTTCCTCCTGTTTCCTTGCCTTTGATATAAGAAGAGGCAGAGATATTTTCAAGAGGACAACGAGAAGAATAAATACGAAAGGATTTGTTGAAAACAAAGAATTTGACTTAAGGCTTTTAAATTGAAATAAAAAAGGAAATATTCATTTTTGAGATCTCATGTTGAATTGTTTTTAGGCCAGAATTAGAGAACTAAGTCTTTAAAGTTGAATTTTTGGTGCAAAAAATAATCGAATGATTCTTCATTGAAAATATAAATTTATATTTATGATTAAAAAATTAACTTTCATACTAGCTATCGTTACCTTGATATTTTCTCAGCAGAGTTTAGCCATGCCAAGGACTTCTGCTGCCGCTGAGGGAGAGGAGTCTGAAACTCAGGCCATGTTCGAGCATATTCTAGAGAGGTTGGAAAATATTGAAAGACGTATGCATGCGTCAACCAACAGGTCAAATCCTGCTGATTTTAGTTGTATAGATCATATGCCTGAGTCAATCACCTTGTCCTGTGAGATGTTTATTAAGCAAAGACCTATTCACATCAATCTTGAGGCCATCACCGACACGCATTCGGCT